>DRLM01000080.1 GCA_011375345.1 Gammaproteobacteria bacterium | reverse complement strand
TAACACCAAGGCAAAACTGACTGTCAGAAAAGCCTTTGGCTTTAGAACCTATCACGCTATGGAAATCGCTTTGTATCATACACTTGGCGCCTTACCTGAACCGGAATCTACCCATAGATTCTGCTGACGAGGCTTTATTTCCTTTTTTGCCTCTTGGTTATGCCCAACTTCCGTGTTCGGCCACCATGTCCATGAACTAATTCCTTTCGCATCCTTCAGAAAATTTTTAACCCTCGGCCGCGCTTTACCATCCTTCCCGAACCACAGTCTATTCTCAGATAATAATTTCTTATATTCCTCCTTTATATTTGACCAACATCTACCAGGCGGCGGCTCATACACATCACCCGCTGGTGTTTTAATTTTGTACATCTGATTTGGTCGCCAACCCTGTGCGGTGAAGTCGGTTGAAGCCCATGGCCCTCTTGGGTCATTGTCTGGATTCTTGTAATTTTTTGCCTGAGTTTCCGATACTGGCAATTTATTGAAATCACATTGCGCTGATGATTTAGCATAAACCAATATATGATCATGTGCGCCCCCCAAAAACAGTCGCGCCTCAGGAGAGGTTCGTTTCTGCCAAATAACGTTCGCAACAAAATTTATTCGCCCAAACACCTCATCACACAACACCTTCAAATAATGCGCCTCGTTGTCATCTATGGTGATCCACAGTGAACCATCCTCCGACAACAGATTGCGAATAATCTCCAGCCGGTCACGCATCAGCGACAGCCAGATGGAATGCTCCAGCCCGTCGTCGTAATGGGTAAAGGCGCTGCCGGTGTTGTAGGGCGGGTCGATAAAGACGCACTTCACCTTGCCCGCAAACTCCTGCTCCAGCGCCTTCAGTGCCAGCAGGTTGTCGCCGAAGATCAGGCGGTTGTCGAAGATGTCCGTTCGCTCCCTCTCCCCAACCCCTCTCCCTCCCGAGGGAGAGGGGCTGTCACTCCCCTCGCCCGCTGGCGGGAGAGGGGTTGGGGGAGAGGGTGGATAGCGCCTGAACTTGGCGTGATAGGACTTCTCCCAATCCTCCAGCAGAATCCGCGGCTCCAGTTTGGGGCGCTTGTCCTTGCCGATCCACGTTAACTCTAATTTTTGTTTTTTGCTCATAAATTCACATTCATCTCGTTATACACGCGCACGCGCCCTGGCTCTTGCGCGGGCTTGCAGTTGCGCCTGCACCTGTGCATAGAGCCGTGCTTCGTTGTTCTCACGGTCATCCAGCACCACGCTCAGGGCGTAGGGTCCATTTTCTTCTTTAACCGTTGACCAGATGGTGTCCTGCCGGGGCACCACAACAAACAGCCTGTCGGCGTTACGCAAGGCTCCCCGGAATGTCCAGCGGGATACCTGCAAGGTGCCTTTCTTGCGCCGGTCATTGGAAATCCAGCGATTGGTTTGCCGCTCACCCAAGCCTTCTTCCCGGTTGCGCTGGAAGGCCTGCTCCACTTCATCGAGGCCATGATAGATATCCGCGATACGGCGCTCAAATTCCACGCCTGAACCAATGGCGCCGAGCACTTCGTCGCTGGCGCCGAAGACCCCGTCGAACAGGCGGAACTTCTGTTCCAGCAGTTCATAGACACGGGCGTCGGCCTCTGGTATAGGCAATGGTGTGGGCCACCTGCTTGCGCAGTGTGCGCTTGCACAGCGGTGCGATACGGCTGCGCAGATGCTGGAAGACGGCGTTGTCGTTCAGCCGCGCATCTTGGCGGCGGAAACTGTCCAGATCGCCAAATACGCGCTCATCGATAATGCTGACCAGTCCGTAGGGTTTCAGCAAGGAATTCTGCAATGGCGTCGCGGTGAGCAGCACCTCGGATTTCTCGCCGGCCAGCCCATCCATGAGGGTGGATCCGAGGGAATCCACCGAATCACCAGCAGCCCGGCGTGTGAGCTGCCAGGCAAAAAACTGGCTGTGGTAAAGGCTAAGCCCGAGGTCGTTCACTATTTCAATTCCGGTATTGTCATTTCTGTTGCAGATTCGCATTCCGCATTATTTTATTTTCAACGACATCCTGCCTCCCAAAGACATCGGGTTGGCACCGCATACAGGCCGTCTCCAAAGGGCATCGTGGCTTCACCGTCGTATAGCACTACCCCTCCGGCAAATCGTTGAGCGGCAGCCTGCTTGAGTCGGCGCAGTCCCCGAAAATCTGAGGCCGTTACCGTGGCCGCTGCCTTGACCTCGACACCGGCAACCCGCTGGCCGCTCGTTTCCAGCACGATATCCACTTCGGCGCCATCCTTGTCGCGGAAATGGTAAAAGTTGACGGCATCTTCCCACCCACTTGCCTGGCGGCGTAATTCCTGGAACACAAAGGTTTCCAATAGCTGGCCCAGCAGCACGCGATCGGCCTTCAGTGCTGCTACGTCCACCCCCAGCAACGCACAGGCAAGGCCGGTGTCGCCCAAGTGCAGCTTGGGGGTCTTGATCAGGCGTCGCAGGCGGTTACTGTGCCAGGATGGCAGTTCCTCAAGCAGGAACACACGGGTCAGCAGCGTGATGTAGCCGCGTATGGTCTGCCGGCTGAGTTGGAATGGCGATGCCAGATCACTCACATTGAGCAGCCGGGCGGTCTGTCCGGCGGCCAGCGTCAACAGACGCGGCAAGGCATCCAGTAACCGGATACGCGCCAGCTCCCGTACGTCGCGCTGTACCAGTGTCTCGATGTAATCGCGGTACCAGGCGGCCCGCCGCCGTGGCGCCTGGCGGGCAAGCGCCGCAGGATAGCCGCCTGCGACGATCCGTTCGGGCAACCCGTTGCCGAGACGGGGCCGGTTACCCATTTCGAATCCTGCTCCGAACAGTGCGTTCAGAAACCGGGGTGGCGTTCTCGCAAGCTCTACCTGAGCCAGCGGGTGCAGCCGCAAAATCTCCATGCGCCCGGCCAGGGAGTCGGCGAGTTTCGGTACCAGCAGCACGTTGGCAGAACCGGTGAGCAGGAACCGGCCCGGTACACGGTCGCGGTCCACCGTGCTTTTCAGGGCAGTGAACAGCTCGGGAACCCGCTGCACCTCATCGAGAATGGCCCGCTCCGGCAGATCCCCGGCAAAACCCACCGGATCCTCCCGGGCAGCGGCAAGCGTAACATCATCATCGAAACTGAAGTACGCATACCCCCTCGCCTCACCCACCCTACGCGCCAATGTGGTCTTACCACACTGGCGTGGCCCGTGGATCATAACGACAGGGGTATCGGCCAGCGCCTCATCGAGGCGCGGCTCCAGCAGGCGGGGGTAAATTGCAAGATTGACCATACCGGCCAATCGTAACTTTACGGGGTGGATGAGCAGCGCCTGATCGGCCAGTGGTGACCGCCTTCGGGTGTGGGCGCGGCGCGGCTCACGGCGCCAGCCTGCTCCGGCCTCCGGTGCGCTCATCCCCCCTTAAGAACCAGATTTGATACAAAGACAGCAGTATCTGCACCGCCCAACTCATTCCCAGCACGGCCCCGGCCGCGATCACCGTGTAGGCGTAGACGGGATCCCATTTGGTGAGGAACCAGGCCAGAATATCTGCAAAAATCGCAACAAAGGGCAGCACTTGCAGGGTGTTTTTCAACCACGGCCACAGGGACACGTAGCGGAATATCAAGCCGATGCCGAATGCGATCAAGCCGATACCGAACAAGTGAATATGGGACAGCCTGACCAGAGTATGAAGAGACTCCCCCGTGTCCACCTGGGCCACCTCGTGCAAACCGGCGTAGGTGGAAAAATCAGGAATGCCCAGCCCCGAATCCTGCACGTGGCAGCTGAGGCAGGTCTTTTCCAGAATGGGCAGGATGCGTGATGCGTAGTCCGCCTCCGGCGCCCCCGATTTCAGCCATTCCACCATCACGTGGCGGTCGTTCACGTCAATATAAGCCGCCATGGGGCCGCGGAGGGCCGCCTCCAGGCGGGTACCGCTGCGGTTGCCGTAATACGTATCGACGATATCCTGCACCGACAAACCGGGCTTGCCGTCGTGTCCCTCGTGACTGGTGTAGAGATACGTCAGGGCCATCAAATAGCCCACCCCCATCAGCAACAGAAACGCGGTGTACAACAGGCGTTCGTTCAATTCGCAGCAGCAAAAGCGCCGGGCTGACGCGCGATGTTCCATGACTGTTCCCCCTGACTGATGTTCCCCTGTACGGGCCGGCGCCGCTGAGCAATTCACTTGCTCGTCCGCACCCTTACAACCACCGCCGCACCGCCCAGGCCAGCGTCCCCGCCAGGCGCTGCGGCCAACGGCGGCGGCGCCAGTGTTCCAGCCGCACAGCTTCGGCCTCGCCGAGATCGTTGTCGAACTGTTGCCGCAGCGCCGCGCACAAGGCGGGGTCGCGGCTGGCCAACACCAGCTCGTAGTTGAGCCGCAGGCTGCGGTAGTCCAGATTGGCGGTACCCAGCAGGGCGAAATCACCGTCCGCCACCACGGTTTTGGCGTGCAGCAGCCGGGGCAGGTATTCGAACACCTGCACGCCCGCTTCCAACAATTCGCCATATACTGCCTGGGCCGCCCAGCGCGCCAGGCGCACATCGCTGATACGGGGCACCAGCAGACGCACATCCACCCCGCGCCGGGCGGCGTTTTTGAGGCCCTCCCGCAAGCGGTGGTCGGGCACGAAATAAGGCGTGGTCAAAAACAAGCTGGCGTCCGCCCCGGCAAACAAACTGAGCAACAGGCAATGCAAACGGCGGCGGCAGGTACGGCTGTGATTGGACAGCAGCACGCTGCCATTCTCTGGCATGTCCGCCGGTGGCGCGCTGCGGTCGCCCTCCCAAAACGCCTCAAACAGGGCCGCCGCCTGCGCGGCCAGGGCGCCGTCCAGCCGCACATGGCTGTCGCGCCAGCGGCGCTCGCCGCAGGCGCGGCGGGAACTCTGGCGATGGATATTGAAACCGCCGAGAAAAGCGGTGCGGCCGTCCACCACCAACAGCTTGCGGTGATCGCGCCGGTTGTAATGCCAGGGCTGGCGCCAGCTCCAGCGGTGAAAGCGGCGCACGACCACGCCCGCGCGCTTCAATTCGCCTTCCACTTTGCGGGGAAAGAGCAGAAAAGAGCCCAGGGCATCCACCACCAGACGCACCTCCACCCCGGCCGCAGCCCGCGCCGCCAAGGCTGCCACGAAACGCCGGCCCACGGCATCGGCGGCGAAAATATAGGTTTCCAGATACACGGTGCGCCTCGCCCCGCCGATGGCCGCCAGCATGGCTTCAATCAGTTCATCGCCCTCGGTGTACAGCCGGAAGGGATGCTCCCCCGCCGCCAGCGCCGGTGCGCAGGCGCACTCCGCCAGCGCGGACTCAGGGGAGGTAGTGGTGGGGGGGCGCGGCTTCACGGGCCTCAAGTTCCGCCTCTTCGTTGGCGTGAATCCAGCCGCGGCGCAGGCGCTCAGGCCACTCGCCCCCCAAGCGGACGCCGGCTTCGACCAGAGCCGCCTCGATTTCGGCCAGGCCCACCTGCAGCAGGTCGTAGCCCAGCTCGATGCGCTCCCCGGCCACGGAATGTCCCGCACCCCCATCAAGCCGCGCAGCAGATCTTCCACGATCACCGCGCCCGCGGCGGAGAGGGGATGGTCCAGCGTCAGGCGGCGGCGCTTCAGTACCTGCTCCCCCTTCTGCCGGGGCGCCGGCTGGCCGGGATAGCCGAGGTACAAATGGGGATGGTCCAGAAAACGCCGCTTGCACTGCAAAGAACAAAAGGCGAAATGCCGGTGGCCGTAGCGCACTTCATATTGATGGCGGTCCACGCTCATGCCGCAGACCGGATCACGCACCTTGTCAGAAAGCTCCATGGGATCTCCTGGGGCGCCTGCCCTGAGGGGTTGATCCTGCCGCCTCATCGCGGCAGGATGCCGCAGCGAAAAGGCCGCAAAGATGTTTCAAAGGGGATTGTGCCAGGGCCCATCCTCCCCCAAGAAGGCCTGCGCCTCCTCGGGACCCCAACTGCCAACGGGATAGGGCAGCGCCGCTCCATGCCCGCTCAGCACCGGCTCCAGCACCGCCCAGGCGGCCTCAATGCAATCGCCCCGGGCAAAAAGGGCACCCTCGCCGGCCAGGGCGTTTTCCAATAGGCGCTCGTAGGGGCCACGGTCGTCCCGCTGGTCGTCCAACAGCCGCATTTCCCGCTGATCGCCGACGAAGTCCTCCCCCACCCGTTTGACCCGCGCGGCCAGGGCAATGGCCTTGCCGGGCTGAAGCCGGAAACGCAAATAGTTGGCCCGGCCGCGGGGTCGGGCGGCATCGCCGAACAAAGGCTGGGGCGGCGGTTTGAGCTGCACCAGCACTTCCGCCGCCGTGACCGCCAGGCCCTTGCCGGCCCGCAGATACCAGGGCACCCCCTGCCAGCGCCAGGAATCAATGTAGAGGCGCAAAGCACAATAGGTTTCCACGTCGGAACCGGGCGCCACACCCGGTTCACAGCGGTAGCCCCGGTACTGGCCGCGCAGGAGATCCTCCGGCCGCAGCGGCCGCATGGCCCGGAACACTTTGTATTTTTCGATATGCACCGCCTCAAAGCCGCGAAAGGCGGGCGGCTCCATGGCCAGCAGCGCGACGATCTGGAACAGATGGTTTTGCACCACGTCACGCAGACAGCCGACACTCTCATAAAAAGCGCCGCGGCCCTCCACGCCGAAGGCCTCGGCCAGGGTGATCTGCACGCTGGCCACAAACTGGCGGTTCCACACCGGTTCCAAAAAGGCGTTGGCGAAGCGAAAATAGAGAATGTTCATGATCGCTTCCTTGCCCAGGTAGTGATCGATGCGGAAAATCTCATCCTCGGCGAAAGCGGCGCGCAGCACGCCGTTGAGCGCGCGGGCCGAAGCCAGGTCGCGGCCGAAGGGTTTTTCAATGATCACCCGCCCCTTTGCCGCCAGCCCCGCCGCGACCAGGCCCTGCACCACCGTCTCAAACAGCGCCGGGGGAATGGCCAGATAAAAAGCAGGCCGCCGGGCCGCGCCCAGGGCCCGCTTCAGCGCCGTAAAGGTGGCAGGATCGCGGTAATCGCCGCTGACGTAATGAAGCCGCGCCAACAACCGCTCCGAAGCGGCCGGATCACCCGCACCGCCCCGCGCCTTTTGCACCACGGTGCGGACGTGTTCCCGGAGCCGCTCGGTGGTCCAGGGGGAGGCGGCCACGCCGATGACCGCTGCGGGCAAGGTCTGGCGCGCCGCCATGGCGTACAGAGCGGGCAGGATTTTCTTTCGCGCCAGATCGCCGGTGATGCCGAAAAGCACCAGCGCGTCCGCTTGCCGCTCAGTCACGGTCATCGAGCCTTCTCCCCCGTAACAAGAATGTTGAAAAGGACCTTCCTGGCCTTTTTCAACGCCTTCATACACCACACCGACTCGCCCGCGCGCCGCTCTCGCGCAGCAGTTCCTGCACGTTGGCCTCGATAATCGGGTAAGCCACATCGCCGTACAATTTCTGCCGCCCCTCTTGCAGCATGAAGGTGGGGCTGCCTTCCAGCAGATGTTCCGTCCTGGCGGCGAAGTCGGCGCACAAGGCCGCGTAGGCAGTGCCGGAATCGATTTGTGCCCAAATGGCGGCGACGGGCAGATTGAGCCCGGCGGCAATGGCCTCCTGCACGCTCCGCTGGGCGATGTTGGCAAGGTCGCGGAAAAAAGCCAGGCGGCAGCGCCACAGCGTTTCTTCAAACACGGTGCGGCCCTGCCACTCGGAGTGAGGTGCGGCGCTGATCTCACCCGCCTCCTCCAGGGCCTGGACGGCTTTCAAGAACAAATGGCAGCTGGCCGAGCTGGGCGGCACCGCGCGGGTCCAGATGTCGGGATGCACCTCAATGTGATCGAAGCGTGCGGCCGTCTCCCGCACATGGCGGCCATAGGCCGCCGCCCCGCCCCGCCCATCCCAGGTGGCCCGCAAGCGCCCCGGCACATCGCCAAACACCGAAAGAAAGCGGTATTCCACCCGCACCTGCCCGCCAAACTGGCGCCGCAGCTGGTCCAGCTTGAGCTGGGCGGCGTAGGCCCAGATGCACAGCACATCGGAAAAATAACTCACAGTCACGGTGCGGGCACCAACAGACATGGCGATGATCTCCTGACGCGGAAACAATACCAGCCAAGCCGGCCCTCTCACCTGCCGGCTGTTTTTCATCAGCCTGCCCCGGGCCGATTACAACCTTTCCAGGAAAATCCCCACATGCTCGCCTTCGAATTCCATCAACCGCCGCAGCAGCGCCGCAGCCCGCGGGTCGTCCACCTGGTTTTGCAGTTGCGTGTAAAATGCCTGCGTGTAGCGCTCGATCTCCAGGGCCAGTTCGACCATGGTCTCAGCCATGGCGGCATCGACCACAAAGAAATGCTCCTGCAGGGCCTGTAAGCGCTGTGACACCTTTTTGAACGCGGGGGGGGCGGGCAGGGGCTCGGGCACCTCCCGCCCGGTGAGCGCCACATACAGGTCCATCAGCTCCCGTTCGTGTTTCAACTCCTCCTGGGCCAGCGCCCCCAATACCACGCTGGTGCCGTTATCGTAGGCGGAAAAGCGGTGCGCCCAATCCTGATACATGCGGGCGCAGTAACGCTCAATGGCAATGGCCAGCAGCAGGACCTGCTGTTCTTCGTTCCGCCCGCCGTTCACATCCGCCACAAGCCGTACCTGGAAGAGTGGGCCGCGATGCTCAGTGACACGTACCGTGCCCCCGCTGTTCCGGCACCGCCGCATTTTTCCCGCCGACATTCATACCGCATACCGGGTCTTTGACCATGGCTGTCTCTCCATTGTTTGTTGCACCGCCCCGCTGCGGGGCGCCTGTCATTCCTTTGCCGCCGGTTCGCCGCCGCCGTGGCTTTCGCCGCAAAAACAGGACGGCCGGCGGTAGTGGTGTTCGATGTACGCCGTCACCAGTTGCTCGAGCAAGACTTCCGGATCGGCCTGATATATCAGCCGCGCACCGGTGTCCTTGGTGCCGAAGCTGGCGACGATGTCGGGAAGCTGCGTGGTGATGCCGCCGCTACCCTGCAACACGCCGATGAGTTTGCCTTCGTCGTAAGCGATGGCGAATTCGCCCAAGGTGCCGGACCGGCCGCCGGCGATGATGACGATGTCGCTGGACCGGATGTTGGTCACTTCACGCCCCATCAGGCCGCTGCCGGTATAGATCAGCACATCAAACTGACCGGTGGGCGAACGATATTTGTGCACGTGCTCATCCAGGCTCAGCGCCGGGGAAATGCCCACCGACCACCCCCCCTCCTGGCGCGCGCCCATGGCGCATTCGTAGGGCAGACCGGGACAGGCGCCAGTGATGAGCACAAAGCCGCGCCGGCCGATGACCCGCCCCAGGCGGCGCGCCTGCGCCGCGATGTTGTCACCGTGCTCATCCCCCGCCGAACCCATCACCCCCACGGTAAGCCGCAGCGCGGCCACCTGGTCCCGGTAACGGCCGGGGTCGGCGAGAAAAGCCTCCTGGTGCTGCCGCGAACAAAAGTAATAGGCCCGGCCGCAGTGCTCGGCCATGGTGGCGGCCTGGCGCGGGTCCAGTGCCATGAGACAAACGGGATCACGCACCATCGGCGGCACCCCTTTCCCGATGACTGCCGTGGCGGCACCAGACACAGCCGCAGTCCATGTGATCGCAGCTGATGTCCCGGCGCCGCAACATCAACCTGACAAGTCTGATTGCCGGGTTATTGAGGCTTACATAAATACATGACAGATTCATATGGGCAACTCCGCCTGTTCCCAGAAGGCCGCCACCAGGTTGCTGCGGCGCTGCATAGACTTGAGACGGCGCCGTGCAAAATCACTGACTTGATGGAGTGTGTCGGCGC
>DRLM01000079.1 GCA_011375345.1 Gammaproteobacteria bacterium | reverse complement strand
TTTTGGATTGAATGATGTGATAGCCCGCCCCCAGCGGGTCGTTTTCCGGGTTCAAAAAGGTCAGCACCCGTTGTTTCTGGTAGTCGCGCATCACATACCACAGCAAGGGAGCGGTGGCGGCCAGAAACGCAATGACCAGGGCCACCAGGCGCCAGGACACCCCCGCCAGCAAGATCACGAACACGCCGGCGCTGGCCACCAGCAGGGCCGTGCCCAAATCCGGTTGCCGGGCTACCAGCAGCGCGGGTATGGCGATCATCAGCAGGGCCGCTCCCAAGGCTTTGCGGCTGGGGGGCAGGGGTTTTTCCGCGAGAAAGGCCGCCACCATCAAGGGCACGGCGACTTTCATGATTTCTGAGGGCTGAAACCGCAGCAGACCCAGGTCGAGCCAGCGCTGCGCCCCTTTGCCGGTTTCCCCCGCCACCAGCACGGCGACCAAAAAACCTGTTCCCAGGATGTAAAGCCAGGGTGTCCAGCGTGTCAGCGTCGACGGTGGGATCTGAGCGCAGGCCAACATCACGGTGAAGCCAAAGCCCAGGCGCAGCAGCTGGCGTTCGACGATGGCCATGTCCTGGCCGCCGGCGCTGTAGAGCACCACCACCCCCAGGGCTGACAGCAAGGCCAGGCCCACCAGCAGGGGGATGTCCAGGTGCAGCCCGTCGGCGAACAGACCACGGCGGGTTTTGCGGCCGGCCGTCAAGGGGACATTCATGGCTGGCCCCCCGGTTGGTTGGACAGGTAATGGTCGATCACCGCCCTGGCCACCGGTCCCGCCACAGCACCGCCGCTGCCCCCGTTTTCCACGATCACCGCGACCGCAATTTTTGGATGTTCCACCGGGGCGAAGGCAATAAACAGGGCGTGGTCCCGCAGGCGCTCTTCGATTTCCCCGGCGTCATATTCCTCATCCTGGGCGATGCCGAACACCTGGGCGGTGCCGGTCTTGCCGGCCATTTTGTAGCCTATTGCCCGGCTCATGGCGTGGGCGGTGCCGCGGGCGTTGTGCACCACGGCCTCCATGGCATCCACCACGGTGCCCCAGTGCTCCGGCGCCGACTGGGGCACCCTGGCGATCTGTACCGGTGCCTGGATGTTCAGCTGGGCTTCGTTCCCGGTCCGGGTGGCGCGCAGAATCTGGGGCCGCATCAGGGTGCCGCCATTGGCCAGGGTGGCGGTGGCGGCGGCCAGTTGCAGCGGAGTGGTCAGGGTAAAGCCCTGGCCGATGCCGGTGATCAGGGTTTCCCCGGGAAACCAGGCCTGCCTCCGTTTGCGCCGTTTCCACTGGCGCGAAGGGAGCAGGCCCGCCGCCTCGCCGGGCAGGTCCACCCCGCTGGGGCGGCCGAAGCCGAAGTGGCTGAGGTAGGCGTGGATACGGTCGATGCCCAGGGCCAGGGCGAGATCGTAGAAATAGACATCGCAGGATTGCATCAGGGCCGTGCGCAGGGTCATGGTGCCATGACCGCCGCGTTTCCAGTCCCGGTACTTGTGGTCATCCCCTTCCAGGCTGTACCAGCCGGGGCAAAAGGTGCGGCTTTGGGCGGTGATTTCCCGGTATTCCAGGCCGGCCAGGCCGATGAAAGGCTTCAAGGTGGAACCGGGCGGGTAGAGCCCCCGCAGGGCGCGGTTGAACAAGGGCTGGTCATGGGAATTTCTGAGGGCAGCGTAATCGTCCCGGCTGATGCCCCGGACGAAGGCGTTGGGATCAAAGCCGGGCTGGCTCACCAGAGTGAGGATCTGGCCGCTTTGGGGTTCGATCGCCACCACCGCCCCGCGCCGCGTTCCCAGGGCGGCCTGCGCCACGGCCTGGAGGTCGGCGTCCAGGGTCAGATAGATGTCGTAGCCGGGACGCGACGGGGTACGCGACAAGACCCGCACCACCCGGCCGCTGGCGTTGGTTTCCACCTGCTGATGGCCCACGGCGCCGTGCAGGATGCCTTCGTAGAAGCGCTCCACCCCGGTTTTGCCGATATGGCTGGTGCCGCGGTAGTTGCTGGTATCCAGCCGTTTCAGTTCGTCTTCGCTGATGCGCCCCATGTAGCCCACGACGTGCACCGCCAGCTTGCCCAGGGGGTAGTCCCGGGTGAGGCGCGCCTGGATGTCCACGCCGGGAAAGCGGTGGCGGTTGACGGCGAAGCGGGCCACTTCCTCCTCGCTCAGGCGGAAGCGCAGCGGGATGGCCTCGAAGGGGTGTTTGCGCTGCAATTGCCGGTGGAAGCTGTCGAGATCCTCCGCGCTGATGGCGACCAGCTTCCCGAGGCCGCGCAAGGTCTGATCGAGGTCGCTCACCTGCTCGGGGACAATTTCCAGACTGAAGGAAGGGATGTTTTGCGCCAGCAGCACGCCATTGCGGTCGTAAATGAGCCCCCGGGTGGGTGGCACGGGGACGATGTCCACCCGGTTTTTCTCCGACAAGGTGGAGAAATGCTCGTGGCCGAGGATCTGCAGATACACCATGCGGGCGATGACCACGCCGAGCAGCACCACCACACACACCATGGCGACGAGGGCGCGGTTGGTGAACAGATGCGTCTCGCGCAAATGATCTTTGAGAGGAACCCGGCGTTGCATATCAGGTCACGCGGAATTCCCGCCGCAGCGCCCGGAGCAACACAAACAACCATGGCCACAGCACCGCGCTGGTGAGGGTGGGCAGCCAGTATGACCAGCCCCGTGTCGGCGCGCCGCTCATGCCGTCGATCCACAGCGCCAGCAATTGTTGCAGGGCCACGAACACCATGACGCTCAAAGACTGCTGCCACAGGGGAAAGACCCGGATGCGGCGGTGAAGTTTGATGGTCAGGTAGGCGATGATGGCAAAAGCCAGGGCGTGCTGCCCCAGCAGCGCGCCCCTGAGTACATCCAGGAACAGCCCCACCACCCAGCCGGTGGCCACCCCGGTTCGCTGCGGCAGGGCCAGGCACCAGTAGATCAGCACCAGGGCCGGCCACTCCGGTCGCAAGGGCGCGGCCCAGTCGGGCAGGGGGGTCACGGCCAGCATCAGCGCCGCGATCAGGGTGAATGCAATCACCCAGCCCCCGTGGTGGCGCGCCAGAGCCACGGCGCTGCTATCCCCCGGCCGCGCCGGCCTGGCAGGAGGCGTCGTTGGCCGGGCAGGGCGGTTTCCGGGCCGGCCACACCAGCAGCACCTCCCGGCTGCGCTTCAAACGGGCGATGGGGCGGGCGGAAACGCGGGCATAGGCTTGTTGCGGGTCGGGCTCCACGCCGTCAACAACGGCCACCGGGTAGCCCCGGGGGAAACGCCCGCCCAGGCCGGAAGTGACCAACAGGTCGCCCGGCTTGATGTCGGTGTTATTGGGCAGATTGGGCAGTTCCAGCCGGTCCGGGGCGCCGGTGCCCACGGCGATGGCGCGCAGGCCGTTGCGGTCTACCCACACCGGCAGGGCGTGGCTGGCATCCGTGATCAGCATGGCAGTGCTGCTCAGCGGGCTGACGTGGATCACCTGCCCCAACACCCCCTGGGCATCCAGCAGAGGCTGGCCTTCATAGACGCCGTGAAGGGCGCCCTTGTTGATTACGATTTCCTGCGAAAAGGGTTCCAGGTCCACCGCCATCAGTTCGGCGATAAGCACCCGTTCGCCGATTTTAAAGGAGGAATCCAGCAGTTTCCGCAGGCGGCGGTTTTCCGTCTCCAGGGCGGCCATCTTCTGCAAACGGGCCTCCAGCAGCAACTGCCGGTCGCGCAGGCTGGCATTTTCCGCTTCCAGTTTCTGGCGGGTGGCCAGGGCTTCGCTCACCCAGTCGCCGGCGGCCAGGGGCAGGCCCAGGGCGTATTGCAGGGGCGAGACCATGGCGGCCAGCACGGCGCGCACGCTCTCGAGATGATGCTCACGGTGGTCCACAGTGAGCAGGGCCAGTGACAGCAGGCCGAAAAACACCAGTCGGGCATTGGCGGACGGGCCTTGAGCGAATAACGGTTTGATGGCGGTTTCCTCACGCCTCCGGCACGTCCTGGGGGGACGCGCTTACTCGATGACAAACACGTCTGCGCCGCCTTCGTCGATCATTTCCAGGGCGCGGCCGCCGCCCCGGGCGACGCAGGTGAGCGGGTCTTCGGCCACCACCACCGGCAGGCCGGTTTCTTCCATCAAGAGCCGGTCCAGATCCCGCAACAGGGCGCCGCCGCCGGTAAGCACCATGCCCCGGTCGGCAATATCGGCCCCCAGATCGGGCGGGGTCTGTTCCAGCGCGGTTTTCACCGCCCCGACTATGCCTGAGAGGGGGTCCTGCAGGGCTTCCAGAATCTCATTGCTGTTTAACGTGAAACTGCGCGGCACGCCCTCGGACAGGTTGCGGCCCTTGACCTCGATTTCGCGCACTTCCTTGCCGGGGAAGGCCGAGCCGATTTCGTGCTTGATGCGCTCGGCGGTGGCCTCGCCGATGAGGGTGCCGTAATTGCGCCGCACATAGCTGATGATGGCCTCATCGAAGCTGTCCCCCCCGATCCGCACCGAGGCGGAATAGACAATGCCGTTCAAAGAGATAATGGCCACTTCCGTGGTGCCGCCGCCGATGTCCAGCACCATGGAGCCGCTGGCCTCGCTCACTGGCATGCCGGCGCCGATGGCCGCCGCCATGGGCTCTTCGATGATGTAGACTTCCCGCGCCCCGGCGCCGGCAGCGGATTCCTTGATGGCGCGCCGCTCCACCTGGGTGGAGCCGCAGGGCACGCACACCAGCACCCGCGGGCTGGGGTGGAAAAAACGCGCCTCGTGCACCTTGTGGATGAAATGCTGGAGCATTTTTTCCGTCACGGTGAAATCGGCGATGACGCCGTCCTTGAGTGGCCGGATGGCCTGGATGTTGCCCGGCGTGCGGCCGATCATGGCCTTGGCTTCCCCCCCCACTGCGGCGATGGACTTCGGTCCGCCGGGGCCACGGTCCTGGCGGATGGCGACCACCGAAGGCTCATTGAGAACGATACCCTGGCCGCGCACATAAATCAGCGTGTTGGCCGTGCCCAGGTCAATGGAGAGATCGTTGGAAAAAAAGCCCCGGAAGCGCTTGAATAACATGGTGTGAATCGTCCTGTGAAGAGGCGCGTGGCGTGCGCTAAGGTCCTTATGATTCTAGGTAATAATAGCGCGCGAAATCCGCGGTACTTTAGCAATCGCGGGGGGTTTGGGGCAAGCATCGATCTATGTTAAGTTTCGCCTCTTCTTAAATCACGGTGGGGCATGATACATGAATCTGGAACGCAAGGATGTTGAAAAGATCGCGCACTTGGCGCGCCTGGCCGTTGCCGATGAGGACGTGCCCCGCTACGCCCGGGAGCTGTCCAGCATTCTCGATCTGGTGGCGCAGATGAACGCGGTGGATACCGCCGGTGTCACCCCCATGGCCCATCCCCTTGACGTGTCCCAGCGCCTGCGCAGCGACGAGGTGACGGAAACCGACCAGCGCGAGCGCTTCCAGGTCCTGGCGCCGGCGGCGGAGGCGGGCCTCTATTTGGTCCCCAAAGTGATTGAATGAAGAATGAAGAAACCGCCAGGAACGCCAGGCCAGGAAAAACGCCCCGTGATTTTTTGATTCCCCCTTTTGAAAAAGGGGGCAGGGGGATTTCCAAAACAGTCAGTTGTTCGACCAATTCCTCCGCTCCCCGTTGAAAGGGGGAGCGGCACCCAAGCACAGCAGCACGTACTCAGCGCTCTTAGCGGTTAGTGATACCTGTCCAAGCAAGCGAGTCCAAACCATGCATGACAAAACGGTGGCCCAACTGGCCCGGGGATTGAAAGCCGGCGAGTTTTCCAGCGTGGAACTCACCCGCCACTATTTAGAGCGCATCAAAAAGCTGGACGGCCAGCTCAACAGCTTCATCACCGTCACCGAAGAGCAGGCTCTGGCCCAGGCCGAAGCGGCCGACCAGGCCATCAAAGCCGGCACCGGCGGGCCGCTCACTGGCGTGCCCCTGGCCCACAAAGACATTTTCTGCACCGATGGGGTGCTTACCACCTGCGGGTCCAAGATGCTGGCCAACTTCGTTGCGCCGTTTGATGCCACCGTGGTCACCAGACTCAAAGCGGCGGGCATGGTGACGCTGGGCAAGGCCAACATGGACGAGTTCGCCATGGGCTCCAGCAACGAGACCAGCCACTTTGGTCCCGTGCGCAATCCCTGGGATCTGGACGCCGTGCCCGGTGGCTCTTCCGGCGGCTCCGCCGCCGCCGTGGCGGCGCGCCTGGCGCCCGCGGCCACGGGCACCGACACCGGCGGCTCCATCCGCCAGCCCGCCGCGCTGTGCGGTCTCACCGGCCTCAAGCCCACCTATGGCCGCGTCTCCCGCTGGGGCATGATCGCCTTCGCTTCCAGTTTGGACCAGGGCGGCCCCATCGCCCGCACGGCCGAAGACTGCGCCCTGCTGCTTTCCGCCATGGCCGGCTTCGACCACCGCGACTCCACCAGCGTGGACCGGCCCGTGCCTGATTACGCCGCCGCCCTGGGTCAATCCATCAAGGGTCTTAAAATCGGTTTGCCCAAAGAGTTCTTTGGCGAAGGTTTGGACAGCCAAGTGGAACAAACTGTCCGCGCCGCCGTGGCCGAATACGAAAAACTGGGTGCCACCGTGCAGGACATCAGCCTGCCCAACAGCGGCCTGGCCGTGCCCACCTATTATGTCGTCGCGCCGGCGGAGGCCTCCTCCAACCTGGCCCGCTATGACGGCGCCCGCTACGGCTACCGCTGTGAGCAGCCCAAAGACCTGCTGGACATGTACAAACGCAGCCGCGGCGAAGGCTTCGGCGCTGAAGTCAAACGTCGCATCATGATCGGCACCTACGTGCTGTCGGCGGGCTACTACGATGCTTATTACCTCAAAGCCCAACAACTGCGCCACCTCATCAGCGACGACTTCAAGCGCGCCTTCAAAGAGGTGGACGTCATCATGGGCCCCACCTCGCCCACCGTCGCCTTCAATGTGGGCGAAAAAACCAACGACCCCGTGACCATGTACCTGTCCGACATCTACACCATCGCCGTCAACTTGGCCGGCCTGCCCGGCATGTCCGTCCCTGCCGGTTTTGTGGCCGGCCGGCCGGTGGGTTTGCAGCTCATTGGCCGCTACTTTGACGAAGGGCGTTTGCTGAATGTGGCGCATCAGTACCAGCGGGTGACGGGCTGGCACGGCGGGGTGCCGGCGGCTTTTGCCTGATTGCGCGGAAAAGGGCTCGCCGCCCTTTTTTACTCCGCCTGGAAGCGGGTGCAACAGCCCGAATACGAGTGCGGCAGGGCTTGGTATGGCTGGATGTGTTTGGACCGGACGGCTCAGACCGCCTTGTCTCGCCAGCCGGACGAGCCCTTGCTTGTTTCTTGAATCCACAGGGTATTTTCTACCATCGGAAACACGATGCGCACTCCGCTCTGTCAGAACATTCCCTGTGAAGCCAAAGCCCTGCGCGACCATCTTGCCCAATCCCAACGGGGGGAAAGGCGGCTTATGAACAAAAAGCCGGGGCATGGCCCCGGCTTTTTGTCGAACTGGCAGGCCGCGTCTACATGGGCGGCTGCACGAAACCACGGCTGGCCATTTTCTCTTCGATGGTGGGGGTGTCGTCGGCGTCGTCACCGTCGATGGCGGCCATGAGATCCAGGTTCATGTAGCCGTCAGGGGCGCCGCTGCTGTAGACGAAGATGTCCTGGTCGGTCTCGTTTTCGCTGCCGTCCACGTCGCGATCGTACCAGAAGTTGGCCGGGCTGCCTTCATAGGTGCAACTGTTGGTGGGGGCATAGACAATGTCGGAGCCGCCGGTGGGCACTTCCCACAGTCCGCTGGTGTCGTTGAATTCCACGAACTGGCGCTGGGCGTAAGCCTGGAACGGGTGCGGCGTGCCGGGCCCGGCCCAGTTGCAGTAAAAGCCGGTAATGCTGCCGTCGGTGCTCCCCACGGGGGCGCCGTAGCCGTAGTAGGCCTCGCCGTCCTGGGTGGGGCCGTTGAGGCCGACGCTGAGGATGCGGCTGTTGCTGTCGCCGTAGCCGGCCTGCCAGGCGTAGGTGTAGTGGCCGTCCAGGCTGGTGGGGTCAAACACGGCCCCCAGGATGGAGAAGTTGTTGGCCCAGCCGCTGCCGTCGCCGGCGTTGTAGGTCTCGCTGGGGTCGATGAAGGTGTAGGTTTCCGTGGTATCCACGTCCGTGTCGGTGACTTTGTTGGCGCTTGTTCCGTGGCCACAGTACATGCCGTCGCGGGCGTTGATGGTGAGCGAGGTGGCGCCGGCCATTTTGTAGTAGATCGAGCCGTTGTAGGTCACATCCTGGCTGGGGCAGTGGCCGCCGTTGAAACTGTCGTCCACCTGGTAGGTCAGCACGCCTTCGTATTCGGTGACGGAGGTGGGTTTATGCTGCAGGGTGATGACGATGTTGTGGGTGTTGCTGGCGCTGTCGGTGTACACCATGTCGAGTTCGTAACGCCAAGTGGTGTCGCTAGCGTCCTTGGCCAGGGTGGCGGTGGTGAAACTGGTGTCGGTCACGCCCAGGGCCGCCATCTGGCTGGCGAGATCGATGCTGGCCCCTGCCGCGGGCAGATCTATGCTGTTGGAGGTGGCCGCATAAACCATGCTGGCCAGGCCGATCAGCGCCATCATGCCGCGGCTGCTGATGCCTTGCATCTGGGCGTTGAGCTGGGCGGCGGCGCAGGCGGTGCCGCTGCTGTCGGTTTCTTTCCAGATGCCGAGGTCGCCGCTGGGAAAGCTGCCGTTTGCGGGGCTGCCGTCGGGGTGATTGGTATAGGAGAAGCTGGGGCCGTAGCAATCAGCCAGGGTCGCCTGTTGCAGGAACGTGGCGGGGGTGAACAGGGAGCCCACCGTGGCGCTGCCGCCCAGGATGGTGCTGATGTCTTCCACCACGGCGGCGAACCTGCTGCGATCCAGTGCCAGATGGGCACTGCGGGCCAGACTGGCGTTGCTGGCGTCTGGCTCGACATCCGTGGGTGAGGTGATGGCCAGCCCGGCGGGGAAGGCCTCGGCGGCGGCGGTGGTGTTGTTGTTCGCGCTGTCGTTGACCACATTGGTGAGGTCGCTGGTGCTGCTGCTGTCCAGGCAGGCGCTCAGGGATACCGCCAGGGCGATCAATGTGGGCACAAGGTATCGGTACATGGGGCCAGACTCCTTCTCATATGGAAATCCAAGGTGCAGTCTTGCTGCGGTCTCGCGCCCCTTATCGGCTGACCGGTCCTTCTTCTGAACGGGACCGGGGATGGTGGTAACATAGCCCGCCGGCGCGCCGCCCTGTGGCGCGCGATTCCGTTTACATGCGTTTTACATGTGTTGAGGTGAAATCGAATGGCATGGGAAGCAGTCATCGGCTTGGAGATTCACGCCCAACTGGCCACCAAAAGCAAAATCTTCTCCGGCGCACCCACCGCCTACGGCGCCGTACCCAACAGTCAGGCTTGTGCGGTGGATTTGGGTTTGCCGGGGGTGCTGCCGGTGTTGAACGAAGAAGCGGTGCGCATGGCGGTGAAGTTTGGCCTGGCCGTGGGCGCCAAAGTGGCCCCCCGCTCGGTGTTCGCCCGCAAGAATTATTTCTACCCCGACCTGCCCAAGGGCTATCAAATCAGCCAATACGAGCTGCCGGTGGTGGCGGAAGGCCATTTGGACATCGATCTCGAAGACGGTGAAACCAAACGCATCGGCATCACCCGTGCCCATTTGGAAGAAGACGCCGGCAAATCCCTGCACGAGGATTTCCACGGCCTCACCGGCATCGACCTCAACCGCGCCGGCGTGCCCCTGCTGGAGATCGTGTCCGAGCCGGATCTGCGCTCCGCCAAAGAGGCCGTGGCCTACATGAAAAAGCTCCATGCCCTGGTGCGCTATCTGGAAATCTGCGACGGCAATATGCAGGAAGGCTCCTTTCGCTGCGATGCCAATGTGTCCGTGCGGCCGGTGGGGCAGGAGCAGTTCGGCACCCGCGCCGAGGTGAAAAACTTAAATTCCTTCCGTTTTGTGGAACGCGCCATCAACTACGAGATCGAACGCCAGATTGAACTCATCGAGGGCGGTGGCACCGTGGTGCAGGAAACCCGCTTGTATGACGCGGCCAGGGACGAAACCCGTTCCATGCGCTCCAAGGAAGAAGCCATGGATTACCGCTATTTTCCCGACCCGGATCTGCTGCCGCTGGTGGTGGAAGACGAGTTCATTGAAAGCACCCGCCGCACCCTGCCCGAACTGCCCGACGAAAAACGCGCGCGCTTCGTCTATGAATACGGTCTCACGCCTTATGAGGCGGGCGTGCTCACCGCCAGCCGCGACCTGGCGGACTTCTTCGAGGCCACCGAAAAAGCCGCCGCCGGTGAGGTCAAGCTGGCGGCCAACTGGGTCATCGGCGATTGGCTGGGGGCGCTCAACAAAGCGGGCCTGGATGTGAATGAGAGCCCCGTCACCCCGGCCATGCTGGGCGGCATGATCCGGCGCATCGCCGACAATACCATTTCCGGCAAAATCGCCAAAACCGTGTTCGAGGCCATGTGGAACGGCGAAGGGGATGCTGACGCCATCATTGAAAGCAAGGGGCTCAAACAAGTCACTGACGCGGGCGCCATCGAGAAAGTCATCGACGAGGTTATCGCCAACAATCCCGGGCAACTGGCGCAATACCGGGCCGGGAAGGACAAGCTGTTCGGTTTCTTCGTGGGCCAGGTCATGAAAGCCACCCAGGGCAAGGCCAATCCCCAGCAGGTGAATGCGTTGTTGAAGAAAAAATTGTCGGCTTGATCCGGGGGCGAGCAGCCCGCGAATCCGCCGGTCTCAGAGTTCAAATTTGATTTGTCGCAAAGGGCGCCCAAGGGCGCAAAGCAAGACTCAAAAGCCCCTTGTGTGTCTTCACGCCCTTTGCGGTGAAGTGCTTTCAGTATGATCATT
>DRLM01000078.1 GCA_011375345.1 Gammaproteobacteria bacterium | reverse complement strand
GGGGGATGGGCCTTGACAGGCAGGCCCGGTTCGTTAGACTTGCCGGATGCGCCGATTTGATATTCAGCTTGCGGGCGCGTTAGAAATACGGCTAAAGCGAGGGCAGCCCGCTTTGGCATTTGTTATGGCGGGTTTTTTGTGTCTGTCTCGTTTCCCGCCTCGGTAGCGTCACTTTGGAGAGGCGGCATGTCCGATACCACACAGAAATCTCACCTTGCCATGGAAACCCTGGCGGTGCGCGCGGGGCAGCGCCGAACGCCGGAAGGGGAGCATAGCGAGCCCATTTTTGCCACGGCGAGTTATGTGTTTGGGAGTGCGGCCGAAGCGGCTGCGCGTTTTTCAGGCGCAGAGCCCGGAAACATTTATTCCCGCTTTACCAATCCCACAGTCCGCACTTTCGAAGAACGCCTGGCAGCTATGGAGGGAGGGCAGTGTGCGGTGGCGACCGCGTCGGGCATGGCGGCGGTTCTGGCCGCTTGTCTGGGCCTGCTCAAAAGCGGGGACCATATTGTGGCGAGCAACGGCATTTTTGGCAGTACGGTGATGCTGTTCACCAACTACCTGGCCAGGTTTGGGATAGACACGACGTTTGTGCCCTTGACCGATCTGGACGCGTGGCGGCAGGCACTCAGGCCCGCTACGCGTTTGTTGTTTCTCGAAACCCCTGCCAATCCTTTGACCGAGGTTGCCGATATCGCGGCGGTGGCCGACATTGCCCATGCCCACGGGGCCTTGCTGGTGGTGGACAACACTCTGTGTACCGCGGCGTTGCAGCAACCTCTGGCACTGGGAGCGGACGTGGTGGTGTTGTCGGCAACCAAGTACATCGATGGCCAGGGCCGGGCCGTCGGTGGTGCGGTGGTGGGGGACGAGGAGCGGGTGGGGAAGGATGTTTTCGGCGTGGTGCGCACTGCCGGTCCCTGTCTCAGCCCTTTTCATGCCTGGGTGTTTTTGAAGGGGCTGGAAACGCTGCCGCTGCGGATGCAGGCCCATTCGGACCAAGCCCAGGCGGTGGCGGAATGGCTGGTGCAGCAGGATGCTGTGGAACGGGTGTGCTACCCGGGCTTGCCGTCTCATCCGCAGCATGCGCTGGCGGCGCGGCAGCAGCGGGGTTTCGGGGGCTTGTTGTCTTTTGAGGTGAAAGGGGGGCGGGAGGCGGCATGGCGGGTGATCGACCAGACCCGGCTGCTGTCCATTACCGCCAATCTGGGCGACACCAAAACGACCATCACCCATCCGGCCACCACCACGCACGGCCGCCTGTCCCCCGCGGCCCGGGCGGCGGCGGGAATCGGAGATCATCTCGTTCGCGTGGCGGTGGGGCTGGAGAATGCAGACGATATTATTGCTGATCTGGCGCGTGGTTTGTGCGGCTGAGTGTTTTGCGAGTCAGGGGTTTTGCAGTGGGTCGCGGAAGTCGCCCCAGTTGACGGCGGAGGTGTCATAGCTGCCTTCGAAGTAGCTGTAACTGCCTCCCGAACCAAAACTGCCGCCACCATTGGTGTAGGTGTAGCGGCCGCCGGTGATATTGGACGCCTGCACCCCTGCGGCGCTGTTGAAATTGCCGTCTGTGCCCGGTGCGCTGGCGCCGGTGAGGGCCAAGGTGGAGTTCAGCGGGGCGGCGGTGGTGTCGGTGTCGTAGTTGATGGACCGCATGTCCATGTCGAAGGTGTAGCTGATTTCCGGTGTGGTGACGGTGGCGCTGATTTTAGGCTTGGTAGCCAGGAAATCCTTCAGGAATTCCATGGTGACCTCGCCGTCTTGAAGGATCTGGCGGATGGCGGTTTCTTTGGGGTTGGCGGTGGCCTGGGGTGGGGAAAGCGGGATTTTCCCTTCGTTTTGCGTGAAAGCGCCGTTGCTGGTGACGGCGCCGTCTCCCCGCACGTATACATCCTGGGCAAAGCCGGAGGTGGGGTCGCCAATGATGACATGATTGTAACTCTTGCCACCGGATTCCACGATTTCCATCAGAAACGGCGTGGTGGTGTCGGGGGTGTAACCCGCCAGGCCGGTCGCGCAGTTGATATCACTGGCGCCGCTGACGTTGCAACGCATGAACGTGGCGGTGCCAAAGCTGCCGGCACCAGGTTCTGAACCCGGCGGGGTGTCCTGGATGAAATCCAGGTTGAAGTCACCGGCTCCGGCCGCCTGGGCCAGCGCCAGGCTCAGACCGGTTGCCATGCCCGTTTTGAGGATGGTGTGACCAAATCGGATGTTCGTCATGTTCCCCCCTACCGTGCTTGGGGCCTTCCCCGCCACCGATCAGATATTATTCTTGATCTAAGTCTAACCGTTTTCACTGCCGGGTGCCAGATGCATAGGGGGCGTCAGCCGGGACGCTTGGGAGGGTCGGCGCTGTCTTCGAGCAAGCCGCTGGGAAGGCCGTCGATGCTGGTCTGGTTGTTCTCAATCCAGTACTGCCGCACCCCCGCGGCGCCTTTTTTTTCCGCCCAGGCGCGCAAGGTGTCGCGTTCGCCGCGAAAGTCGTAGCGGGGCACGGCGAAGCCGCAGGAGGTCTGCACCGCCGTGACCGCCATGAGCATGATCTGGCGGGCGCCGGGCAGGGGCTGGAACAAGGGGAACAGGCGTGCCCAGTCTTCATCGCGGGGACGGACGACGCGCCCGGTGCCATAGAGCCGCAAAATCAGGGGCTCTTTGTCAAAACTGCAAAACATCAGGGTGAGGCGGCCGTTGTCCAGCAGGTGGGCGGCGGTTTCGTTGCCGCTGCCGGTGACGTCAAGGTAGGCGACCGTGCGGGGGTCCAGGCAGCGGAAGCTGTCCATGCCTTTGGGTGAGACATTGACCCGGCCCTCGCGGGGGGCGGTGGCGACGAAGAAAATGTGCTGGGCCGCCATGAAGGCTTGCAGTTTGTCGTCGAGGGCATCGTGGAACTTTGCCATGGGTACCTTCTTATCTACCAGGATGTTTGAGCTGCGGCTGGGCGGTCACAGCGCGCGCAAAGGGGGCGCGCCGCCTGGTGACGCGGGCGGCATAGTCACCACTGCGCAGGCGGGGCCGGTGGATGAGCCGGCCGCAATAAAGATAGGCCCAGCAGGAAACGGCGCGGTCCCCCGGCTGTATGTGGGCGGTGACCCGGGTGCGGCAGAATTCGCTGCGGTGGGGCCCGGCCGGGTGATATGCCTCATAGCGGTCCAGGGTCCGCAACAGGCCGCCCCAGCGCGGCAGCAGGAGCAGGATGCCGTGGACCCGCTCCGTGGGCCGCTCCGAGCGGACCGCGCCGGGGTAAGCGCCCAGTTCGTACAGGCGCGCCTGGATCCAGCCCCGTCCCAGCATGGGCAGGCGCCGGACCGCGGCGTCCAGCCAGCGCCGGCCGCTGCCCGTGAGCAGGGTGCCGTAGACGAACAGGTATTCACCCGGCGGGTTCACGGGGGCAGGGTGAGCACCAGCTTGCCCTGCATGTGTCCTTCTTCCAGCAGCCGGTGGGCGTCGGCGGCCCGGGTCAGGGGCAGGCATTGGGCAAGGTGCACGTTCAGTTTGCCGCCGTCGAACAAGGCGCCGCCACGTGCCAGAATCTCGGCGTGATGCTGCCGGGCCTCCAGCAGGCCGTGGCTCATGGGGGTGAGCATGAGTTCCAGGCCGATGCGCAGGTTTTTGGTGCGGGCCGTTTTCCAGTCCACCTCACCGGGCTGGAGCAGGGTGACCAAGTCACCGTAAAACGCCATGGCAGCGAGAGTGCGGGCGAAAATTTCACCTCCCACGGTGTCCAGCGCCAGGTTCACGCCGGCACCGCCGGTCCAGTTGTGGAGCGCCCGGACGAAATCCTGTTGGGTGTAGTCGATGGCGAAATGAGCGCCCAGCTCCCGCACAAAGGCCGCTTTGGCGGGGGAGGAGACGGTGGTGGCCACCTGGGCCTGGTGCAGCCGGGCCAGTTGAATGGCCAGGTGGCCCACGCCGCCGGCACCGCCGTGAATCAGTACCCGGCTGCCGTCCCGCAAGCGGCCGCGGTCGAACAGGGCCTCCCAGGCGGTGATGAGCCCCAGCGGCACGGCGGCGGCCTGCTCGAAGGTGAGGGCGTCGGGCTTGGCGCAGGCAACCCGCTCATCCACGACGGTGTACTCCGCATAGCAGCCCGGTTCCTTGCCGATGCCGCCGTTGCAAAAATACACGGCATCGCCCGCTTTGAAGCGGGTGACGGCCGGTCCGCTGCGCTCCACGATACCGGCGCCGTCGCAGCCCAAAATGGCGGGCAGGTGCCCGGGAAAATAAGTGCCGCGGGCGCGCAGCTTGGTGTCCACCGGGTTGACGCCGGCGGCTTTCAGGCGTACCAGCAGGTCGTGGTCGCCGCTTGGTTCTGGCACCGGCAGTTCCACCGCCTCCAGCACCTGCGGGCCGCCCGGCTCCCTCATGACGATGGCCAGCATGATGGTATCTCTCCCCGACTGTGCGACGGGAAAAGGATACACAAAGTGCCGGCGGCGGCCTACTATGTGCGCTTTTGGGGACATGCAGTGCCATGGCAACGGAAATCGAACGCAAATTCCTGGTCAGCAGCGATGCCTGGCGGGCCCGGGCCGGCGGCGGCCGGCGCATGCGCCAGGGTTATCTGGCGGGCAGTGAGCGGGCCTCGGTGCGGGTGCGGGTGAGTGGCGATCAGGCCCACCTCAATCTTAAAAGTGCCACCCTGGGGGTGTGCCGGCGGGAGTACGAATACGCCATTCCCGTGGCGGAGGCCGAAGAGATGCTGGTGCATTTGTGCGACGGGCCGCTGATCGAAAAAACCCGCTACCCAGTGCGCCACGGCAGCCACCTGTGGGAAGTGGACGTGTTCGAGGGGGACAACGAGGGTTTGGTGGTGGCGGAAATCGAGCTGGATGCTGAGGACGAGGCCTTCGAGCGCCCCCCCTGGCTGGGTGAAGAAGTATCCGGCGATCCCCGTTATTACAATGTGTGTCTGGTCAAACATCCCTACAAGTCTTGGTGATGAAGGGAGGGGTGTCCGCGGCGGTGCGGGGGGTTGAGCGGTGCGCCCGGCGTTGATCCGCCGTCTTGGAAGAGGGGGGCGGTGGCTGGTCCTGCTGGTGGCGCTGCTGGCGGGGGGCTGCACGCCCGCCGCCAAGACCGGCGATGCCATCCGCTTCGGCCTGGCCGCCGCGCCCGTGACCTTGGATCCCCGTTTCGCCACCGATGCCACCTCGGCCCGTATCAACCGCCTGCTCTACGCCCGGTTGGTGGATTTCGACCCGCGCCTGCGGCCCGTGCCGGCCCTGGCGCGCTGGGAGCGGCTCACCCCCCTTCACTACCGCTTTCATCTGGACCCAGACCGGCGGCCTTTTCATGACGGCACCCCGCTTACCGCGGCCGATGTGAAAGCCACCTATGAATTCATCCTGGATCCCGAGCAGGGTTCCCCCCACCGCGCCGCCCTGGCCGTTGTCAGGCGTATCGACGCACCGGATCGGGATACGGTGGATTTTTTTCTGAACCACCCCGACCCTCTCTTTCCCGGCAAGCTGGTTATCGGCATCCTGCCCGCGGCCCGGATGGCCGCCGGCCACCCCTTCAACACCCGGCCCCTGGGCAGCGGGCCCTTCGCCTTCGGGGCCTGGCCTGAGCCTGGCCGGTTGCGTTTGCTGCGCCTGCGGGACCGGCAGGTGGTGGAATTCGTGCGCAGCAAAGACCCCACCGTGCGCCTGCTCAAACTCATGCGGGGCGAGCTGGACCTGGTGCAAAATGATCTGCCGCCGGAGTTGGTGCGATATGCGAAACGGCAGGAAGCGTTGCGCGTGAGTTTCGGCGAGGGTACCAATTTCAGCTACTTGGGATTTAATCTTCAGGATCCGCTGCTAAAGGACCGGCGGGTACGCCAGGCCATTGCCCATGCCATCGATCGTCCGGCCATCATCGAACACATGCTGGGGGGCGGCGCCCGCCTGGCCAGTGCGCTGCTGCCGCCGGATCACTGGGCCGGCGTGGCGCTGCCTGCCTGCGCGTACGACCCGGAGCGGGCCCGGGCCTTGTTGCGGGAGGCCGGCTGGGGGGGGCGGCGGCGGCCGCATCTGGTGTACAAGACGTCTGCCGATCCTTTTCGCATCCGGCTGGCCACGGTGATTTTGCAGCAGCTCAGCGAAGTGGGCTTCGAGGCGGAACTCAAAAGCTATGATTGGGGCACTTTCTACGGCGACATCAAAGCCGGGCGCTTCCAGATGTACAGCCTGGCCTGGGTGGGCATCAAGACGCCGGACATCTTCCGCTATGTGTTTCACTCAAGGTCCGTGCCCCCGGGCGGTGCCAACCGGGGACGCTACGTGAGCACCGTGGCCGACCGCCTGATCGAACAGGCCGAGGCAGCGCCCACCCTGGTGCAGCAGGCCCGCCACTACGCCGCGCTGCAGCGTCATCTGTTTGCCGAGCTGCCCTATGTGCCGCTATGGTATGAAGATCATGTGGTGGTGGCCCGGGCGGACATCCGCGGCTACCCCATCGCCCGCGACGGCAACTACGACGGACTGATCCAGGTGCGCCGCCAATGAGCCCCATGCCTGCCTGCCATATTGATATTTCCCTGGCCGAGCAGCGGCTGCGGCTGATGGAAAAAGACGCCGTGACCCTGGATGTGGCCGTGTCCACGGCCGCCAAGGGCCCGGGTGAACAATGGGGCAGCGAGTGCACCCCGCGGGGCTGGCACGTGATCCGCGCCAAGATCGGTGCCGGCGCGGCGGTCAACTCCGTCTTCGTCGGCCGCCGGCCCACGGGGGAGCGGTACTCCCCCGCCCTGGCCAGGGCCTGGCCAGGGCGCGACTGGATCCTCACCCGGATTCTCTGGCTCAGTGGATTGGAGGTCGGCCGTAACCGCCTGGGTCCGGTGGATACCATGCGGCGGTACATCTATTTGCACGGTTCGCCGGACAGCGTGGCCATGGGGGTGCCGGGCTCGCGCGGCTGTGTGCGCCTGCGCAACGCCGATATCGTTGAATTGTTTGACCGGGTGCCGGCAGGTACACGGGTATTGATCAGAGAGACTTAAACCGTGTTTGCTCGCGCCGGGCTGTGCCCATCATTGTCCCTTGCTGAGAAAGGAGGGCAGGGGGGATTTTCCAGATCAAGCTGTTCCATTTTCTGCCTGGCGGAAGAAACCGTGCAATTTGAAAATCCCCCCCACACCCCCTTTTTCAAAAAGGGGGGGGTGGGGGGCGTCTGCTGACGCTGTTGCCGCCATGCCTGCGTTCATTCTTTCCCGTTTGTTCAGCGCCGCGCTGGTGTTGCTGGGGGTGAGCACCCTGGTGTTTCTGCTCATCCACCTGGTGCCCGGCGATCCGGTGGAAGTGATGCTGGGGGAATCGGCCCAGCCCTCGGACCGCGAAGCCCTGCGCCAGGCTTTGGGGCTGGATCAGCCCGTTCTGCTCCAGCTCATGCACTACTATCAGGGGCTGCTGCGTCTGGATTTGGGCACCTCGCTGCATTCCCAGCGGCCCATTCTGGAGGTGTTGCTGGAGCGTCTCCCGGCTACGGCGGAATTGGCGCTGGCGGCCTTGGCGGTGGCGGTGGTCATTGCTTTTCCCCTGGGTGTGCTGGCGGCGGTGAAGCGGGATTCGCTGTGGGACAGCGGTGCCATGGGCTTTTCCCTGCTGGGGGTGTCCATTCCCAACTTCTGGCTGGGGCCCATGTTGATCCTGGTGTTTTCCTTGTGGCTGGGCTGGCTGCCGGTGAGCGGGCGGGAGGAACCAGGTGCTTTGATTTTGCCGGCATTGACCCTGGGCACGGCCCTGGCGGCGGTGCTGGCCCGCATGGTGCGCGCGTCGTTGCTGGAAGTGCTGGAAGAAGACTACGTGCGCACCGCCCGTGCCAAGGGCCTCCCGTCCCGGGTGGTCATCTGGCGCCACGCCTTGCGCAATGCCTTGTTGCCGGTGGTGACTGTTCTGGGCCTGCAACTGGGGGTGTTGCTGGGGGGGGCGGTGGTGACGGAAATAGTGTTTTCCTGGCCGGGCCTGGGGGAACTCACCATCGAGGCCATCCAGAAGCGGGACTACCCGGTGGTGCAGGGCTGCGTCTTGTTCATCAGCGCCGCCTATGTGGTGGTGAACGCGCTCACTGACCTTGTCTACGCCTGGCTGGACCCGCGTGTGCGCTTGGGGAGCACGGTATGATCCGGGTGTGGCTGCCAGGCGCGGTGTTGTTCCTGTGGGGTGCCCTGGCCGTGTTCGGTCCTTGGCTGCCCTTGTCGCCCAACCATATTGAGCTGACCCGTATCCTGGCCGAACCCGGGAGCGCCGCGTGGCTGGGTTTCGACGATCTGGGCCGGCCCCTGTGGGACCGCCTGGTGGTGGGGGCCCGCACCTCTTTTGTGGTGGCCCTGACGGTGGTGACTCTCACCGCCATCCTGGGCACCCTGGTGGGCACCGTGGCGGCCTATGCGGGTGGTTGGGTGGACCACGCGCTGGTGCGGTTCATCGACGTGTTTCTTGCCTTTCCCGGCTTGTTGCTGGCCATCGCGCTGGCGGGTGTGATGGGCCCGGGGGTCACCAACGTGATCATCGCCCTGTCCGTCACCGGCTGGGTGGGCTTCGCCCGCCTGGCGCGGGCGCAGGTGCTGTCCCTCAAACACCGCGAGCATGTGCTGGCGGCGCGGGCCCTGGGTGTGGGGCGGGGCCGGATTGTCACGCGGCATTTGTTGCCCCTCATCGCCGCGCCCCTGATCGTGGAAGGCACCTTCGCCATCGCCGGTGCAGTCATCGCCGAGGCGGGCCTTTCGTTTCTGGGGCTGGGCGTGCAAGCCCCCGCCGCTTCCTGGGGCAGCATGATCCGTGACGGCGCCCGCTACATGCTGGTGGCCCCTCACATGGTGCTGGTGCCGGGCATCGCTCTGATGCTGGTGGTGCTGGCGGTGAATCTGTTGGGGGACCGCCTGCGTGATCATCTCGATGTCAGATCACGCCATTTGATGAGGGATTGAAATCATGTCGCTGGGCCCCCTGATGACCGGCATTGCCGGCCTGACGCTGACCGCCGAGGAGCGGGAATGGCTGCAACACCCTCTGGTGGGTGGCGTCATCCTGTTCGCCCGCAACTATGCCGGGCCGGAACAATTGCGGTGTCTGGTGGCGGCGATCCACGGTTTGCGCAGGCCCCATTTGCTGGTGGCGGTGGATCAGGAAGGGGGGCGGGTGCAGCGTTTTCGGGACGATTTCGTGCCTCTGCCGCCGGTGCGCCGTTTGGGCAGACTGTTCGACGCTCACCCCAAGCGGGCCCGGCGCGCAGCGGAGCTGACCGGCTGGCTGATGGCCGCCGAGTTGCGCGCCTGCGGCGTGGATCTCAGTTTTGCGCCGGTGCTGGATTTGGATCGCGGCACCAGCGAAGTGATCGGTGACCGGGCCTTTCATGGCGATCCCGAGATCGTCGCCGATCTGGCTCATGCCTACATGATGGGCATGCACCTGGCCGGCATGGCGGCGGTGGGCAAACACTTCCCCGGCCACGGCACGGCGGCGGCGGATTCCCACGTGGCCGTGGTGACCGATTCCCGCCCCTTCAGTGAAATCGAAACGGAGGACCTCGTGCCCTTCGAGCGCATGATCCACTACGGGGTACCGGCCCTGATGGCGGCTCATGTGATTTATCCCGCGGTGGATGCCCTGCCCGCCGGCTTTTCCCCGCGCTGGGTGGGGGACATCCTGCGCCGCCGGCTGGGTTTTCAGGGCGCCGTGTTCAGCGATGATCTGGGTATGGCCGGGGCCAGTGGGGCGGGGGACATGGTCGAGCGTGCCGCCGCCGCCCTTGATGGCGGCTGCGACATGGTCTTGCTCTGCAATGAACTGGAGGAGGTTCCCGCTCTGCTGGACGCCCTGCCGGTGCCTGCCGCTCCCGCCACGCAGTTGCGCCTGACGCGTCTCCACGGCCGCGGTGGCGTGGACCACGCCCATCTGCGCCTGGACCCCGCCTGGCGTGAGGCGGTGCAACGCATCGACGAATATAATCGCCTCTCTGATCCGGATTTGATGTAAAATTTTCCGTCACAACAATACCAAGCCTGCCGGAAGGCTCTGGGCGTCGGCCGCCGCCGGGTTGACCGGGCGGGCGGTGCAGGGCACTGCGGCAGACTCACTGATCAGGGAGTTGCGTTTCATGTTCTTGCCGTTTCGCGTCTTGGTTCTGGGCGGCTGTTTCCTTCTGGCCGCCCCCACTGCTTTCGCTTTTGACATCCTTCAACCCTTGCCCGCCAAAGCCGCCGTGCCTGCCGACAACCCCATGTCGCCGGGTAAAACCGACTTGGGCAAACAGCTCTTTTTTGATCCGCGCCTGTCGTTGAACGGGCGGGTGTCGTGCAACAGCTGCCACAACCTGATGTTGGGCGGGGCCGATCAGACCCCCACCTCCACAGGCGCCGCCGGCAAGGCCGGCAAGCGTAATGCGCCCACCTTGTGGAACGTGGCCATTCAAACCGTGCTGTTTTGGGAGGGGCGGGCCAAGAGTCTGGAAGAGGCTCTGCAGGAACACCTGCTGGATGAGACCGTAATGGCCCTGCCTGACGAGGCCGCCCTGGCCGACCGCATTGCCGCCATTCCCGCCTATGGCGAGCAGTTCCGGGCGCTGTTTGGGAGCGATGCGCCGCTGTCCCTGGCCAACACCGCCAAGGCGCTGGCGGCCTTCATCCGCACCCTGCTCACTCCCGACAGCCCTTACGACCGTTATCTCAAAGGCGATGGGCAGGCCCTGTCCGCCCTGGCCAAAGAGGGCCTGGCGGCTTTTCAGAGCGTGGGTTGCGTGGCCTGCCATTTCGGCGTCAATCTGGCCGGTCCGGCGCCCGGTCCCGCCATGGGGCCGGGGGATGGATTCTACGAACTGTTTCCCAATTTCGTCGGCAGCCCCTACGATGAACTCTACGATCTGATGGGTGAATTGGGACGGGTGCAGGCCACCGGTGATCCCGGCCACGAGCGCATGTGGCGCCTGCCCACCTTGCGCAACATTGCCTTGACCGCGCCTTACTTTCACAACGGTTCGGTGGCCAGCCTGGGGGAAGCGGTGCGGGTGATGGCCAGGACAGAATGGAACAAAACCATTTCCGACCGCGAGGTGGAGGCCATCGTCGAGTTTTTGAAATCGCTCACCGGGGAGCGGCCGGTGATGAGCCTGCCCGCTCTGCCGCCGGCCTCGCCTTACCGGCCGCGGCCCTGGCAAGGACAGCAGGAATAAACGCATGCGGCGCCCCGCCAGCCACTTCTTGCGCATCGTCGCGGTGACGTTGGCGGGGGCGTGGGCGCCTTGGGCGTATGCCGCAGGTTGGTATGGCGGCGTGGCCGCCGGTTGGGGCAGCATCGACATCACCGCCGCCGATTGGAACAGCGACGGCACCCTCGCGGACGTTTCCGTGGGCAACAGCGGCCCGGCCTACAAGTTCTTTGCCGGTTACCGCTTCGGCCGCCATTTGTGGCTGGATGTTGCCTCGGTGAAGCTCAACGATACCTCGTTTCAGGCCACGGCCACGGGCTCCAAACCCTCCCTGTGGCGGCCCGGTCCCGTCAGCGGAAAAACCGAAGCGACGGGGGTGAGCGTGGCACCGGTGTTTTCCTGGCCGTTTGGGAAGGCGGCCGCCGTGTTTGTCAAAGGCGGGTTGTTCTTTTGGGACAGCAAGTCCCAATCCGGCCCGGCCCTGCTGACCGGTGGCGCGTTGACCGGGGACGTGCGGGAGGTCAACGAGGATGGCGTGAGCCTCACCTATGGTGGCGGCTTGGAGGTGCGTGCTTACAAAGCGCTGCGTCTGCGGGGGGAATGGGAGCATTTCAGAGTGGGTATCAACCGCACCGGGGACAAGGCCGTGACCCTGATGACCCTGGGTGTTACGCTCCGTTTCTGAGCTTTTTCCCTGGCGATGAGTAACGTTCTACCACAGTCAGATCGTGGCGGGACTGTCGCGTTGCGGGCGGGCCGCTGTGGCGCCTTCCTGATGTTGTGTCACGGTTCAAGCAGTGATGATAACACTATGTAAACAAGGGTTTTATTAACTATGTCAACAGTTCCCGATCGGGTCCGCGCCGCTTTGGAGACAGCGGAGGTCATTTATACCGAGGAAGCCGTGGAAGCAGCCTACGGGCGCATGGCCGAGGCCATCGCTGCGCGTCTGGCCGACACCAATCCCGTGGTTCTTCCGGTCATGTTGGGCGGTATGGTGCCGGCCGGCCGCCTGCTGCCCAGGCTGCGTTTTCCCCTGCGGCTGGACTACATCCATGCCACCCGCTACCGGGGGGCCACCCATGGCGGTGCGCTGCGCTGGCTGGCGCGTCCGCACAGTGATCTTGCCGGCCAGGTGGTCTTGTTGATCGACGATATTCTCGACGAGGGCATCACCCTGGCGGCCATCGCCGCCCATTGCCGTGAGCAGGGCGCCCGGGAGGTGTACACCGCGGTTCTGCTGGACAAAGAGCACAACAGAAAAAACGGGTTTGCCGCCGAGTTTGTGGGTCTGCCGGTGGTGGATCGCTATGTGTTCGGTTGCGGAATGGATTACCAGGGCTATGGGCGCAATCTGCCCGCCGTGTATGCCTTGGCGGAGCAAGCTGGGGGAGCGGGCGTATGACCGCTCTGGCCATTATTGGCGGCACCGGGCTGACCGCCCTGAAGAGTCTCGCCATCACCCGGCGCGAAATGGTGCACACCCCCTTTGGTGAGCCGTCCGGTCCCTTGACCTTTGGTGAGTTGTCCGGCAAAGAAGTGGTGTTTCTGCCCCGCCACGGATCCGCCCACACTATACCGCCGCACAAAATCAACTATCGGGCCAATATCTGGGCCTTGCATCATGCCGGCGTCCGCCGGGTGGTGGCGGTGGCCGCGGTGGGGGGTATCAGCGCCGCCCTGGATGGCGGGGACATTGTTGTGCCGGACCAGGTCGTCGATTACACCTGGGGGCGGGACAGCACTTTTTTCGAAGAAGGATTGTCCCAGGTCACTCACATTGACTTCACCGACCCTTACAGCGAAACGTTGCGGCAGGCTCTGCTGGACGCCGGCAGCCAGGCCGGTGTGCCGCTGGTGGCAGGGGGAATCTACGGGTGCACCCAGGGACCGCGCCTGGAAACCGCGGCGGAAATCAATCGCATGGAGCGGGACGGTTGCACATTGGTGGGCATGACCGGCATGCCCGAGGCCGCGCTGGCCCGCGAGTTGGAGCTGGACTACGCCTGTTGCGCCGTCGTGGTCAACAAAGCCGCCGGCCGGGGGAAGGGCCCGATCACCATGGAAGAGATCGAACACACCCTGGATAGTGCCATGGAGAAGGTGCGGCGGCTGTTGGAACAGTTCCTGGCCCGCGGTGCTCACCAGGGGGCGGGCTACTAACCCGGCAATTAATCGTCGGGCAGGGTTGCGCCCTGTTCAGCCTGATAGGGCGTGGCCATAATCAGCACGCCGAAAGCAGGGTGATCGAGATAGTGTTTTTCCAGGCTGCGCATGCGTCGCTTCTGCTGCATGCGGAAGGCTGTTGGCAATTTCATTGTGGGTTCAGCGGCCGCGCCGGCGCCGCTTGCGGCCGGACGATAGAGCAAGTCTGTCTCAACGTGCAGATAGCGTCCCCGCCGGATTTTGACCACGCCATCCAAAGCCCGCATTTTGACAACCCCGGTGGGGGCAACAGACGGGGCGGGTGTGAGCGTTGGTGGCATTGCGTTGCCGATCGTGGGTTGGGGGGGTGCTGGCCGGCTCACCCACGCGCCGCCGCGAACGCGCACGGGCACGGCCTCCTCACCCACGGCCTGTACCCAGGCGGCATGGAGCAGGGGCCGGTAGCGGCCTGACACCGCCAGGCGGCGCTGCTCGGTGCGCAGCGACCATTGTTCCGCGGGCAGCAACCGGAAGGAGGCGGGCGTGGTGCTGTCATTTTCCAAGGGCGCGCCTGGGGGGGTGTCCGTGGCAGGGGCGCGCAGGTTCACAGCGCCTTGCAGCTCGGGGAGTCCGGGGTCGGCGGGCCAGGTTTCCTCCTGCCATGCGGTGTCGTCGCGGTTGGCGAAGACAATGAGTTCGATGACGTAGTATGGCTCGTCCTGCCGGGCAAGGGCCGGTGTGGTGAGCAGGGCAAGGATGATAAAAACGGTGGCCGGACGGGTCACAGGCATGGGCGGAGACACTGCTAGGGGAAAACCGCTTCCACAATACCGAAATGCCATGGGATTGCAAGATTTCCGGCGGAAGGCGAAAGACGTGACAGTCAAAACAGTGTTGCGCATGGGGGATCCCCGCTTGTTGGCGCCCGCGGCCCCGGTGGCCGTATTCAGCAGTCCTGAGCTGGACGCGCTGATCGATGACCTGTTCGACACCATGGCCGAGCGCGATGGCGCCGGTCTGGCGGCGCCCCAGATCGGCGTGGCTTTGCGCGTGGTCGTCTTCGGAGTGGAATCCAATCCACGCTATCCGGATGTTGAGCCCGTGCCCGCCACCGTGTTGATCAACCCGGAGGTGGAAATTCTGGACGAGACTCTGGAGGAGGGCTGGGAAGGGTGTTTGAGCGTGCCGGGTCTGCGCGGTGTCGTGCCCCGTTACCGCCGCATTCGCTACCGGGGATTCGACCCCGCCGGCCGGGTCTTTGAACGCATTGCCGACGGTTTTCACGCCCGGGTGGTGCAACACGAATGTGATCACCTCGATGGCGTGCTCTATCCCATGCGTATCCGCGATTTCAGCCGTTTCGGTTTTGAGGATGAGTTGCAGAAAAACGCCGGTGATTGACCGCCTCATGCCGGGTGCAGCATCAGCCGCCGGGTGTCAGCGACCGCCTGGCGGGGGGGCAAACTGGCCATGAGCCGGTCCATGACCTGCTCCGCGGTGGCGCGGTAGGCGGTGAGTTTGCCGCCGTAAATGGACAGGAGCCGGGGCCGCTGCTCGCGGTCGGTGAGCAGGAGGGTGTCCCGCGAACGCCCGAAGGGGGAGCCGGGACCTTTGGGGAGGACGCGCAGGCCAGCAAAGGCTTTTTCTATGGCGCTGTCGCGGTAGCGCGGGAAATAATGGACCAGGGTCTCCTTGAGGTAGTCCCGTTCTTGCGGCAAGGGCTGCACAGCGCTGGGATCCCCCTCGTAGATATGCTCGGTGGTGCCCACCAGGGTGCGGTTTTGCCAGGGCATGACAAACACGGCGCGCCGGTCGCTGGGGGCTTCCACGTAATATATGCCTTGGTGGGGCGCCCGGTTCAGTATGATGTGAGTGCCTTGCACCAGTTCCACATCCAGTGCGCGGGGAGCGGGGGAGACGGCGTCCAGCACCTGTTTCACCCAGGGGCCGGCGGCGTTGACCAGTACGCGGCCCTGGCACTGGTGCTCATTGTTCCTATGGCGGTAGCTCACCACGGCGCCGTTGGCATTCAGTTCGGCGCGCTGAAATGAGGCAGGCGCCTTAAATTCGGCGCCCAGACTTTCAGCAGAACGCATCACCGCCCGGGTGAGGGCGGCATCGTCGGTCTGGGCGTCGTAGTATTGATACACCGCTTCCAGGCCCTGGGTGAGCAGCCCGTCCAGCTCATCCCAGCGGCGGCGGGGTACACGGTGAAAGCGGGTGTCGCGTTCCAGTCCACCCAGCAGCGCATACAGACTGAGGCCCAGGCGAAGTTGCCAGGGCCGGCGGCTGGTGCGGCGGTAGACGGGAATGTGGAACGGCACCAGGCGCACCAGTTCGGGCGCCAGTTGGAGCAACAGGGCGCGTTCGCGCAGGCATTCCCGCACCAGGGAAAACTGTCCGCTTTCCAGATAGCGCAGGCCGCCATGGATGAGTTTGCTGGAACGGCTGGAGGTGCCGAAGGCCAGTTCCCGCTGTTCCAGCACCAAAGTGGAATGGCCCCGCGCCGCAGCGCATTGGGCGACGCCTGCGCCGTGAATACCGCCTCCGACAATGATCAGGTCATAGTGCTCAATGCCCAAGGCAGGCTCCGCTGCGCAGCGAAGGGTCTTTGAGCATGTCGCCGATGGCCATGGTTTCGATGAAGCCCACCCCGTGGGCGGCCAGTTCCAGGGCTTGTTTGGGGCGGGTGATGTCATAGAGTGCCCATTGCCAGGGGCCACGCCACAGCGATTTGGGATCCTTAGGGATTTTGGTGACGTTGCAGAACAGGAAATCCGGCACCAGTTCGGTGGCGGTGGTGAGGGATTCTGCGTCCCATTTTTTGATCACCCAGCCGATACGCTGGGCCCCCATGGCGCGGGCGCAGCGGATGGCCAGGGTGTCGTAGGAGATGATCACACAGCGTTCCAGGATGGGCGCCAAAATCTCCAGTATGTTTTTGATGATTTTTTCCCGCCCCAGTTGTTCCATGCTTTCTTCTTTGAGTTCGACGAACGCGGTGGCCGAGGGGTAGTGTCGCAACAGCTCCACTGTGGCAGTCAGGGTGGGCACGGTGACGTTGCGAAAACGCTTGCCAAAGCGTTTGGGTTCGTTGACACACAAGCCTTCCAGCTTTTCCAGGTTGGTGTTGAAGATGCGGCCGCGCTTGCCAGAGGTGCGCAGCAAGCTGGCGTCGTGCAGCAGCACTGGAACGCCGTCGGCGGTGACCTGGACATCGAACTCCACGAAGCAGGCGCCCGCCTTCAAAGCGGCTTCTATCCCTTCGAGGGTGTTTTCAGGATAGCGCCTGGGGTAGCCGCGATGGGCGATCAGCCGCGGTCTTTGATCCATGCCGGTCTCCTCCGTCTCGATGGGGTGGTGATTCGCTGGAAGCAAAACTCGCGCCGCCCGCCCGCGCCTGCCATGGCTCCAGCTATGTTTATGATTGACATGGAATTAGCATAGAGTCGCGTGCGTTGTCGTGCCAGCAGGCTGTCAAGAAAGTGACTGTATCATGGCGCTGGACCAGGCCTTGTACCGTTGTTTCAGGGCGGCATTGGTGTTTGGTGTGAACGTGTCGCCGGTCATTTCGCGCCACCTGCACCTGCCCGCGTGCGTGGTGAGGAGGCGGGCCAGGCCGGCGGCGGTGGCTTCCGCCACAGTGGCCCGGCTGAGCGGGAGGCCTGACAGATCGGCCAGGCGTTGGCACAAGCCGGCGCTTTGGCTCAGCCCCCCGCTGAGGACCAGCTGGCGCGGGGGATTTGGCAGCGCTTTGGCCATGGCCTCCAGATTGGCCTGGATGAGAAACACAATGCTTTCCACCAGCGCGGTGAAGCGCCGCGGCCGGTCGGCATGCGCCGTGAAACGGGAGGGGAAGCGGGGTTGCAGAAAGGGCGTGCCCAGACCGCCGATGCCGTTGAGGAACAAAGGCGGCGCGGGGGTGGCCGCCAGCCAGGCGTCCAGCTGGGCGGTGGCCTCGGTGTCACCGATGCCCTCTTCCCCGGCCAGCCAGCTTAGCGCGCTGCCCGCGCCGTTCACCGTGCCTTCCAGGGTGTAGAGCGCAAAACCGTCGTCGGCGTAAGCGAGGCCGGACAACAAGCCCTCCACCACCCGCCATTCTTCCATGGGCCGCTGCAGGAAGGCACCGGTGCCCAGATTGATGTACACCGTCTCCGGCCGGGGCCGGCCAAAGGCAAACAAGGCGGCGTTTTGGTCTCCGGTCAGCAGCGTGATGGGCACCGGGTGGCCGTTTAGGTCGAGGTGGCCGAAGGCATGGCGGTTGGGCACGCACTGCGGCAATGGCTGTGGCGGCAGCCCGAACAGCGCCAGCAGTCCGGCGTCCCAATCCCGCCGGCGGGGGTTCCAAAGCAGGGTGCGGGCGGCATTGGCGGGATCAATACAATGGCTGTGCTCCCGGCTCAGGCGGTACAAGATGAAACTGGCGAGGGGGCCCCAGGCCAGGCGGTTTTCAGTATGAGCCTGGCGCACTTCCGGCAGATGATCCCAACACCAGCGCAGCTTGCCAGCGCCATAGTGGGGCGAGAGAAAGAGGCCGGTGTGCTGATGAATGAAGTGGGTGTGGCCGCCGGCGCATCCTTGCAGCCACTGGTGGTTGCGGCAGTCCTGCCAGCTGATGACCGGAGAGAGGGCCGCACCGCTGCTGCGGTCCCAACAGACGATACTGGAGCGCTGGGTGGCCAGGCCGGCGGTGGTGACGGGTGGCGCCACTGCCACCTCTTCCAGGACATCGCGGCACGAGGCGATGATCTCTTCGGGGTCATGTTCCACCCGGCCGTCGTTGAGGCGGTGGGTGGCGAGCGGCCGTTTCGCTGCAGCCACGATTTCGCCCCGTTCGGAAAACACCAGCGCCCGGCTGGCGTGACCGCCCTGATCCAGGGCGAGATAGTGCCGGGGGTCGGTCATGTCTGCCTCGTGGAACAGCGGCTCCGGTGGTGACGGGAAACAGCAGCTATTTTACGGTGACGGTGATTTTTTTCGACACCACCGGTGGCGTGTGGGGAAGGTGCTGGTGGTCACCCAAAATCAATTGCAGGGTGTGGCGGCCCGGAGAGAGTTCCAGGGTGGTTTCCGTCTGTCCCCCGCCGAAATGGCGGTGTTTGGCGTCTTTGGGGATGGGCTGATCCAGGGGTGGGGCGTCGGTGTTGATCAGCAGATGATGGTGGCCGGTGTTATGCTGCCTGACCCCGGCGGGGGCCACCCCCATCCCGGTGAGCCCGAAGCGCACCACAAAGGGGCTGGACACGGTGGCACCGTCTTGGGGGCTGATAATGTACACTTTCGCGCCTTCCGGAGACGGGCTGCGGGCAAAGGCGGGGGTGACGGCGATGCAGGCCGCCAGGGCGGCCAGGCTCAGGGATCGGACCATGGTTCACGCTCCATGTCATGAGTGAAGTGAAAAACCATGTTAGCAAGTCGGACGTTGTCGGCCAATAGCGCCTGCGGGGAGGTGCTGCGGTGAGCAAGCTCATCCTGGGCTGGCGGGAATGGGTGGCCCTGCCCGGCCTGGGCATCGCCGCTATCAAAGCGAAGGTGGACACCGGTGCTCGCACCTCCGCCTTGCACGCTTTCCGCCTGGAGCGGTTTTTCTGCCCGCGCACGGGCCGGCTCCGGGTCCGCTTCGCCATCCACCCCTGGCAACGCAATGACCAGGTGGAAGTGGAATGCGCCGCCGATGTGACCGACGAGCGCTGGGTGACAGATTCCGGCGGCCACCGGGAGCTGCGCGTGGTGATTACCACTGAACTCCTTGTCGGCACAGCGCACCGGCCGGTGGAAATCACGCTGACCAATCGCGATACCATGGGGTTTCGCATGTTGCTGGGTCGCACGGCCTTGGCGGGACACTTTATCGTGGATCCGGCGCGCTCATACCTAAGCCGGCCCCGCCCCAGAGTCCCGTGGCGCAAAAGCAATGGGCGGGAGACTGCCTGAAGCAGTGTTCACATAAGGAGTCGTGATGAAACTCGTGATACTCTCCCGGAAAAACAGTCTCTATTCCACCTGCCGCCTGGTGGAGGCGGCCAAGGGGCGCGGCCACGACGTGAGGGTGGTCAATCCTTTGCGCTGTTATATGAATATCACCTCCCACCGCCCCAGTGTGCACTACAAGGGCGAGCCGTTGGAGAGTTTTGATGCCGTGATTCCCCGCATCGGCGCATCTGTCACTTTTTATGGCACTGCGGTGCTGCGCCAGTTCGAAATGATGGGTGTCGCGCCCCTCAACGAATCCGTGGCCATCAGCCGTGCCCGGGACAAGCTGCGTTCTTTGCAGTTGCTGTCGCGCAAGGGGATCGGTCTGCCGGTGACCGGTTTCGCCCATTCCCCGGACGACATCAAAGATGTATTGAAAATCGTCGGTGGTGCGCCTTGTGTGATCAAACTGCTGGAGGGGACGCAGGGCATAGGCGTGGTCCTGGCGGAAACCGAGAAGGCCGCGGAAAGCATGATTGATGCTTTTCTCGGTCTGCGCGCCAACATCATGGTGCAGGAATACATCAAAGAAGCGGGCGGCGCGGACATTCGTTGTCTGGTGATCGGCGGCAAGGTGGTGGCGGCCATGAAGCGCCAGGCCGCCCCCGGTGAATTCCGCTCCAATCTGCATCGCGGCGGCTCGGCGTCACTGACGAGACTGACGCCCGAAGAGCGTTCCACTGCGGTCAGTGCCGCCAAAGCCATGGGTCTGAATGTGGCCGGCGTGGACATTCTGCGCTCGAACCGCGGTCCCTTGGTGATGGAAGTAAACTCTTCGCCGGGCCTGGAAGGCATCGAGGCTGCCACGGGCAAAGACATTGCGGGAATGATGATCCAGTTCATTGAACGCAACGCCAGACCCAGCAGTACCCGGACCCGGGGAACGGGTTAGTCTGGGGTGCGCCGCCGGAGCAGGTCTCATGAGTGAAGCATTTATAATCAACGGCCATGTGATCGGGCCGGGTCAGCGCGTCACCTTGGATCTGCCGGTGGCACGTCTTTATACCCACAGCCCCATCACCATGCCGCTGCATGTGATCCGCGGCCGCAAGAGCGGCCCCCGGCTGTTTTTGTCCGCAGCCATACACGGCGATGAAATCAACGGCGTGGAGATTATCCGGCGCGTGTTGCGTCTGCCTTTGCTCAGGCGGTTGCGGGGGACGCTGTTGGCCGTGCCCATTGTCAATGTGCACGGCTTTATCAACCATTCCCGCTACCTGCCTGACCGCCGTGATTTGAACCGCAGTTTCCCCGGTTCGAAATCCGGTTCCCTCACTGCCCGCCTTGCGGACTTGTTCATGCAGGAAATCGTGTACAACGCCACCCACGGCATCGATATTCACACCGGTGCCCTGCATCGCAGCAATCTGCCCCAAATCCGCGCTGATCTGGACGATGGGGAAACCGAGCGCCTGGCCCGCGCCTTTCACGTGCCGGTGTTGTTGAATTCGTCCCTGCGTGACGGTTCCCTGCGCGAACTCGCCGCCGAACACGGCATCCCCATGTTGCTCTATGAAGCCGGGGAAGCCTTGCGCTTTGATGAACTTTCCATTCGCGCCGGGGTTAGGGGGGTGATCAGCGTCATGCGTGCCCTGGAGATGCTGCCACCGTCAAAATACGCCCGGCGTCGCAGCTATGAGCCCATTCTGGCACGCTCCAGCGCCTGGGTGCGGGCGCCGGAGAGCGGTATCCTGAGGGTATTGGCGCCTTTGGGGGCGCGGGTGAAAAGGGGTGAGGTGCTAGGGGTGGTGGCGGACCCGTTTGGCGAACAGGAACACGATGTGCGCGCGGCCGCCAACGGGATCATCATCGGGCGCGTCAATCTGCCCTTGGTGAACGAAGGGGACGCCTTGTTTCATCTGGCTCGCTTTGAAAAGACCGGCGAGGCCGCCGCGCAGGTTGAAGCGTTTCATAACGAACAGCAGCTACCCCTGGGCACAGCCAATAATGAGCCGCCCATAGAATGAGCGCGCCGCATAAAAGCAAAACCGGCGCCGCCTGCGATTCCTGACCGCTTACCGGGACCGGTTCTCACCCGGGCCACGCTTACAGTGCCCGCAAGGTGATCTGCCAGCCGAAGTCATCGTCTTTGCGGCATTCGAAATACTTGTTGTCACCCCATGAGATATCTATGGTGTCGATGGTGTCTTCATCGCAAACACCGGCGCGCTCGCACAGGGCTTTGAATTCATTCCAGGTTAACTTTACTGTTTCTTTGTCTGGATTGTTGTCCACGATCACTACCTTTCAACTGCCAGCAGTTCCAGCGGCTGATATTTTCGCACCCCTGGAGCCGAAATTAAACCGTCTGGGTGCCGGGAAACAGGCCAAGGTCTTGATGACCAAGACTTTTGCTTTGGTATGTCTACTGAAACAGGCAGCCTTCGGGAATGACCAACACCCCCTTGACGAAGCCTCAACCCAGCACCGCCCCACTGGGTCTGTTCTTATGTGGCAGGCCTGCCCGGCTGTTCGGCCGTGCTGGCAGTCGCGGATTTGCTGTGGCGTCGGAGGATACGTTCCGGCACCGCCCTTCCGGGGGATGACCACGCGCTTCGCTACGGCCATAGTGATTGCGCAGTCCCTTGGGGCTTTATGTGTATCCGGAGGCCAGGGCTGAGGTGGTGTTACCGGGTTTGAAAAAACAGCTCGCGGGTGAGGTGCCACGGCATTGCGCGCGCCCCTGTGTTATGGATGTGGGTGATGTTCCTTGCTCTGCCGGGCTTTGCGCTTAAAATGCCGGCGTACCAGAAAATAAAGCACGAATATCCCAACGAAGCCCCCCACCCACAACACTTCAATGGCAACCAAAACACCCAGCGCGTTATCGTGTATCCAGGCATCAAGCATAGTTCTTGTCCTTCAGTCAGTTGGCGCTGGGCAGCGTATCAGCCTGTGCTCATCACTGTCTATCAGTGTCTTTGATGCTGGATCAACAGGGTCGCACCGCATAACATGAGCGGCGAGATGTCACAGGCGCAGGCAGGGGAGAACATGTTGGAGGAAGGTTTGGCCGGTGTTGATGAGGCGGGACGCGGGCCGTTGGCGGGTGCCGTGGTGGCGGCGGCGGTGATCCTGGATCCCCGACATCCGGTCGAGGGCCTGGCAGATTCCAAGCGCTTGTCGGCCGTGCGTCGGGAAGCGCTGGCAGGCGAAATCAAGGCGCGGGCCGTGGCGTGGGCGGTGGCGGAGGCCAGCGCCGCAGAGATCGACCGCCACAACATTTTGCGGGCGAGTCTGTTGGCCATGGCCAGGGCGGTGCGCGCACTGAGCGTGCCGCCGCGCAGGGTGGTGGTGGACGGCAGTCAGATACCGGAACTCGATTGTCCGGTAACGGCTGTGGTCAAGGCGGACCAGACGGTTCCGGCGGTGAGTGCGGCGTCGATATTGGCCAAAGTGGCGAGGGATGCCGCCATGCGGGTCCTGGATGTGGACTATCCCGGCTACGGCTTTGCCCAAAACAAGGGCTATCCCACTCGCGCCCATCTGGAGGCGCTGGCGCGGCTGGGCCCCACGCCCTGGCACCGGCGCTCCTTTGCGCCGGTGAAAAAAGTACTCGGCTAGCCCGCATTTCTCACCACCCTTCTACTGCGACGGCCCAATGGCACGCCCTGGCTGGCTTTCGCTCGGTCGGAGTGCTCGACATAGTGTCAGCTATGCCTGCGCGCTCCTCGGTCGCGAAAGCCACCCATGCCACACCCTTGCTCCGTCTCGCTACGAACGGTGGTGAGAAATGAGGGCTAGCTGCTTTCCGGCAGGTTGGTGACGTTGATGTACAAGGTGAGCCGCTGTCCCGGTTGCAGGTAATCATTTTTCTTCAGTGCGTTCCAGCGCAGTAATTGTTTCACGGAAACGTTGAAGCGCTGGGAGATGCGCGCCAGGGAGTCGCCGCGCCGTACGGTGTAGGTGATTTTCTGCTCCACTGTGCGCAAGGCGGTTGCGGGAGTGATTGTCCCGGCTTTGCGCCAGATCACCAGTTCCTGGCCCGGGCGCAGATAGTCACCCGGGGCCATGGCGTTCCACGCGGCCAGTTGTTTCACCCCCACCTTGTAGAGGCGGCTCAGATCCCACAAGGTATCGCCGGGGGTGACCTGGTGGACCAGTTTCCGGGCGCCACCCCGGGGCGTGCCCAATGTTTTGATGCGGCGTTGCCCGGCGGTTAGTTCATAATGCTCCAGATGCCGTCGTGATACCGGCACCACCAGGTGGTGTCCCGCCCGGATCATGGATCCCGAAAGGTGATTGACTTCCCGCAGCAGGGCCGTGGTGGTGTGATATCGCCTGGCGATGTGGCTCAGGGTTTCACCATTGCGAATGCGATGGCGTTGCCAACGCACCCGTTGGTCGGTGGGCAGTGTGGCGAGCCGGGCCTCGAAGGGCGCGGCTGCCTTTACTGGCAGCAACAGGCGATGGGGGCCGTTCGGGTCGGTGGCCCAGCGGTTGAAGCCGGGATTGAGCCGGTAGATGTCGTCCAGCGGCAGTCCGGCCAGTTCCGCCGCCACGGCCAGGTCCAGTTGGCCCCCTGTTTCCACTACTTTGAAGTAGGGCTCAGAGGCCAGGAAGGGCAGCTCGATGTGGTGTTTTTCGGGCGCTGCCACAATTTGTGCCACGGCCAGCAGACGGGGCACGTAATCGCGCGTTTCCCGGGGCAGTTTGAGGGACCAGAAATCGGTGGGCCGGCCCAGGCGTTTGTTGCGGCGCAGGGCTTTCAGCACGGTACCCTCGCCGGAGTTGTAAGCCGCCAGGGCCAGCAGCCAGTCGCCGTCAAAGATGTTGCGCAAATACGCCAGATAATCCAGGGCGCCCTGAGTGGAGAGCAGCACGTCCCGGCGGCCGTCGTACCACCAGTTGATTTTCATGCCGAAACGGCGGGCGGTGCCGGGGATGAACTGCCACAGGCCGGCCGCCCGGCCGGGTGAATAGGCGAAGGGTTGAAAACCGCTCTCCACCGCTGGCAGCAGCGCGATTTCGCCCGGCATGTGCCGCTCTGCCACCGCTTCAGCGATGTAGTACAGATACGGGCCGGCGCGCTTCGCCACCCGCTGGAGGTATTGCGGGTGGCGGCTAAACCAGCGCACTTCCGCGTCAACCCGCGCTTCGTGCCCCTCGGGCAGGGCAAACGAGGCCCGCAGCCGCTGCCACAAATTGTCAGGACCGGGGTCAGGCTTGTCGCCGGTTTCCGGCAAGGGCCCGGTCTGTGCTGCTGTGGTGTCATTGTCCGAGGCGGGGGGGATCTCCGCAGGCGGCTCGGCCTGGGTTTCCGGCAGTATGTGGTCTGCGGGCGTGTTCGGGAACAGACTTTGATCTTCGGCTACTGGTGCCGGTGAGTTGTCAGCCGCCTGCGCGCGCACAGCCAGGGGTGGCACGATTTCCACTGTTGCGGAAGGGGGTATTTCAGCACAGCCGACCAACACCGAGATGGCGCCGAAAAGAAGTGCCAATGACTTGTTGTGGTGGAAATTTTTCACATGCACTCCCGGACGGCCTGTCCACTTGAATCGGCGGGTGGCGTCAATGTTTTAAGCGCTTTGTCCGTGCCAGTGATCTTTCCACCGGCGCAGCGCGGCGAACACCTCCGCGGGGGTGTCCAGTTGCCGCCCGGCGTGGGCGCTTGCCGCAGCGGCCACCGCAGGCCGATGGCAGCGCAAAAAGGGGTTTGTGCGTTTTTCCTCGCCCAGGGAGGAAGGAAGAGTGGGCAAGCCGGCCCGGCGGCGCTGCGTGTCGCGCTCCAGGCGGGTCTGCAACGCGGCGTTGGCGGGCTCCACATTCAGGGCGAAGCGCAGGTTATCCAGGGTGTATTCGTGGGCACAATAGATCAGCGTTTCATCCGGCAGTCCGGCGAGGCGGAGCAGCGAGGCATGCAGCTGCGCGGCAGTACCTCCCAGCAGACGCCCGCATCCCCCGCCAAACAGGGTGTCTCCGCAAAACAGAGCGTTGTCGCTCAAAAAGGCAATATGACCCGGGGTGTGGCCGGGGACGCCCAGCACCTGAAATACCGGAAAACCGGGAACGGCAACGGTGTCGCCATCGGACAGGGCCCGGGTCGCGCCGGGAATGCGTTCCGCGGCGGGAGCGTACACCGGCATGGCGTATTGGCGGGCCAGGTC
>DRLM01000077.1 GCA_011375345.1 Gammaproteobacteria bacterium | reverse complement strand
GATGTGCCGCTGATTCAAGGCGACACCCTCACCCGCCTGTGCGGTTTGTGCAGCGAGGGTGCCCTGGCCCTGCTCACCGCCGTGCCGGACGATCCCACCGGCTACGGCCGCATCGTGCGGGATGAGGACGGCCATATCCGCGCCATCGTGGAACACAAAGATGCCAATGAAGACGAGCGCGCCATCCGCGAGATCAACACCGGCATCCTCGCCGCCCCGGCGCGGCGGCTGAAAGACTGGGTGGCCCGGCTCGACAACCGCAATGCGCAGGGCGAGTATTATTTGACCGACGTGATCGCCATGGCCGTGGCCGACGGGGTTCCCGTTGCCAGCACCCGCGCCGGCAGCCTGGAAGAAATCCTGGGCGTCAACAGCAAAGCCCAGCTGGCCGTGTTGGAGCGGGCGTACCAACGTCGTCGAGCCGAAGAACTAATGACCGCCGGCGTCACCCTGCTTGATCCCACCCGGCTGGACGTGCGCGGTGACGTCACTGTCGGGCGCGACGTGGTGATTGACGCCAATGTTGTTCTGGAGGGGCGGGTGGAGCTGGGTGACGGCGTGTGCGTGGGGCCGTTTTGCCTGTTGCGCAACGTGACGGTTGGTGCTGGAACCGAGGTGCTGTCGCACTCCAACCTGGACCAGGCCGACATCGGCCCCGCTTGCCGCGTGGGCCCCTATGCCCGCATCCGCCCCGGCACGGTGTTGGCTGAGCAGGTGCACATTGGCAATTTCGTCGAAGTGAAAAACGCCCGGATCAACAGCGGCTCCAAAGTGAACCATCTCAGTTACGTGGGTGACAGCCGGGTGGGCAGGCGGGTGAACATCGGTGCCGGCACCATCACCTGCAATTACGACGGCGCCAACAAGCATCTCACGGTGATCGGGGACGATGTGTTTGTCGGCTCCGACACCCAGCTGGTGGCACCGGTCACGGTGGGCGCGGGTGCCACCATCGGCGCCGGATCCACCATCACCAAGAACGTGCCTCCCGGCGGACTGACGCTCAGCCGCGCGCCGCAGCGGACACGGGAAGGCTGGCAACGGCCGCAGAAAAAGAAATGAGCCTTGCGGACGATGTAAGAGCATGAACCGGAAGGACCGCCACGCAATATCATCGTCACCAGTCAGGCAGATGGGAATTGTGGCAATGAACTCGTCCCGCGGCGCCTTGGCGTCCCTGTGTGCACTTTGCGGTTCAGATCAAAAACCATAATGGACTAACGAAATTACCGATGGAGGCAAGCTATGTGCGGCATCGTGGGTGCAGTGGCGGAACGGGACGTGGTGCCCATTCTCATCGAGGGCCTCAAGCGTTTGGAATACCGCGGCTACGATTCCGCCGGACTGGCCATTCTTGATCACGACGGTTGCATCGCCCGGACCCGGGCGCCGGGCAAAGTGAGCGGCCTGGAAGCGCTGGTGCGCGACCAAGGCCTGCACGGCCGCACCGGCATCGCCCACACCCGCTGGGCCACCCACGGCAAACCCACCGAATCCAATGCCCACCCCCATGTGTGCCGCAAAACCGTGGCCGTGGTGCACAATGGCATCATCGAAAACTTTGAGGTCCTGCGCAGTGATCAATTGCGCGCGGGCTACGAGTTCACTTCGCAGACCGACACCGAAGTGATCGCCCACCAGATTCACTATTACATGGACCAGGGTAAAAGCCTGCTCAAAGCGGTGCAGGCGACAGTGAACGATCTCGAAGGGGCCTACGCGCTCGGTGTGGTGTCCAATATCGAGCCGGGTGTGCTCGTCACCGCCCGCCGCGGCAGCCCGCTGGTGATCGGCATCGGCATTGGCGAGCATTTCATTGCCTCCGATGTGGCTGCCTTGCTGCCCGTCACCCAGCGCTTCGTGTTCCTGGAAGAGGGCGACGTTGCCGAGCTGACCAAAGATGCCTTGAACATATTCGATGAAGATGGCAATGTCGTCGAACGTGCGCTGAAAATCAGCGAACTCAGCGCCGACGCCGTGGAGCGTGGCCGCTACCGCCATTACATGCTCAAGGAAATCTTCGAGCAGCCCCGGGCCGTATCCGACACTCTGGAAGGCCGCCTGAGCGGGGAAAGCGTGCTGGAAGCCAGCTTCGGGCCCGAGGCCAGCCGCATTTTTGACGAGGTGCAGGGCGTGCACATCATCGCCTGCGGCACCAGCTACCACGCCGGGATGGTGGCCAAATACTGGCTGGAATCTCTGGCCGGCATCCCTTGCAGCGTGGAAGTGGCCAGCGAGTTCCGCTACCGCCACGCCGTGGTGCGGCGCAACTCATTGGTGGTGGCCATTTCCCAATCGGGGGAGACGGCCGACACCCTGGCCGCTCTGGAAGAAGCCAAACGCCGCGGTTTTGGCGCCTCTTTGGCCATCTGCAACGTGCCCGAAAGTTCGCTGGTGCGGGCCGCGGATTTGTCCCTGATGACCCGCGCCGGTCCCGAAATCGGGGTTGCCTCCACCAAGGCCTTCACCACCCAGCTCGTCGCCCTGATGATGCTGGTCATTGTGCTCGGCCGTCGTCATGGCCTGGCCGCCCAGGCCGAAGTGCAACTGGTGGAGCAACTCCGCAGCCTGCCGGGGATGATCGAACACGCCCTGGGCCTGAACCCGCGTATCGAGCATATGGCTGAGTGTTTTGCCGACAAACACCATGCCCTGTTCCTGGGCCGTGGTGCCCAGTATCCGGTGGCCATGGAAGGGGCGCTGAAACTCAAGGAAATTTCCTACATCCACGCCGAAGCCTATCCTGCCGGCGAGCTCAAACACGGTCCCCTGGCTCTGGTGGACGCCGACATGCCTGTTATTGCCGTGGCCCCCAACAATGCCTTGCTGGAAAAACTCAAATCCAACCTCCAGGAGGTTCATGCCCGCGGCGGCGCCTTGTTTGTGTTCGCCGACAAAGAAGCGGGCATGGAGACCGACGAGCAAACCGTGGTGTTGGAAGTGGCCTCCGTGGAAGACACCGTCGCCCCCATCGTTTTCACCATCCCGCTGCAGTTGCTGGCCTACCACGTAGCCGTACTCAAAGGCACTGACGTGGACCAGCCGCGCAATCTGGCGAAATCGGTGACCGTGGAATAAGGCAGCGCCCCCCCGGGGGGGCAGCCAAAGCCAAGGAGAGTGCCCCATGACACGACCCATCGTTGCCCTGCTATGGGCCGCAATGTCTTTTCTTCCCGCCCAGGCGGGGGTCATTGCCACCGAGGTGAACTACCGCGCCGGCGCGACGCTGCTCAAGGGGTACGTCGCCTACGACGACGCCTTTGCCGGCAAGCGCCCCGGGGTGCTGGTGGTGCACGAATGGTGGGGTCACAACGCGTATGCCCGCCAGCGGGCGCGGCAGTTGGCGCAGATGGGCTATGTGGCCCTGGCGGTGGATATGTACGGTGAGGGCAGGCAGGCGCTCCATCCCGAGGATGCGCAGAAGTTTTCCTCCGAAATCGCGCGCAATCTGCCCCTGGGGGAGGCCCGGTTCAAGGCGGCGCTGGAGCTGCTCAGGCGTCATCCCCTGGCCTTGCCTGACAAAATTGCGGCCATCGGATACTGCTTCGGTGGCGGTGTGGTGCTGCACATGGCCCGTATCGGCACCGATCTGCAAGGGGTGGTGAGCTTTCACGGCAGCTTGGCCACCTCCCAGCCGGCCCGGCCGGGGGCTGTCAAGGCCAGGATACTGGTGGCCCACGGCGGGGCCGATCCCTTTGTGACCCCCGCCCAGATCACCGGCTTTATCCAGGAAATGAATCAGGCCGGGGCCGACTACACCATCATTGTCTATGGCGGCGCCCAGCACAGTTTTACCAATCCCGCCGCCGATGAATACGGCACCCGTTTCAATCTGCCCTTGAAATACAATCGCGCCGCCGATCTGGCCTCGTGGCGCGCCATGGCAGCGTTTCTCGAGGACGTGTTCCGGTGAGCGCCTGTCCCTGCGGCAGTGGCGTGGATGACACGGTGGGGAGAGTGGAATTCGTGGCCCGTTTCAAATCCGGCGGGGGAAAAGCCAGGCGGCTCCACGAAGTGAGCCGCTTTGTAAAAGAAGACGGTCGCTGGTTTTATCTGGACGGGGACTGCCCTCAGTAGCGGCCATGTGACTTGGTGATGTAGTTGCTGAGCTGCTGGCTTTCCAGGTTCATGCGCATCAGGTTCATGTGGGTGATGCGGAACAGGGCGCGCATCACTCGGTAAACAATGCGGGGGTGGGTGTCGAGCAGGCTTTCGAAGGCCGCCGGCTGCAGCACGTAAACGGTGGCGTTGCCGACGGCTTTGAGGGTGGCCTTGCGGGGCGAGCGGTCCACGAAGGCACGGGTGCCGGCACATTCCCCCTCGGACATGGTGTACACCTGCACGTTCTGACCGTCGATCTCACTGATCACGCCCAGCTTGCCTTCGGCGAGGAGATACAACGCGGTGTCTTCTTCCCCTTCCGAGACCAGCACCTCACCATCACCCAGGTGGCGCACCCCCATGACTCCGGCGACCACCCTGCACTCATCGGCATCCAGTTCGGCGCCCAGTACCGAGGCACACACCCGCTCATACGCTGCTTGCTCGCTCATGGTCTGCTGATCTCCCCTGTGTGGCCGGCTGTCCGGCGATGGTCTGCTCATTTCCCGACTGTGCCATAAACTAAAGGGCCGGGTCCCGATGCGCAAGGCAAAAAATTCAGCCCGCGCGCCGGCCGGATCGCCGGGCCGCTTGGTTTGAGCGCCTACCGGTGAAGTGCTAAGGTTTTAAAAGGATCCGCAAACGAGGCGAAAAACTGGAGTCCGGGTGCGGCAGGCCCGCGCCTTTTCCTGCTGATGAGCTGTCCGCCCGCCATGTCGCCAAATGGCGGGTGGATTTCGCAGGTGACCATCAAACAGGTCAGGACGAGCTGTTTGATTGCCGAGTTAACAACAGGGAATCCAAGGACGCCCGTGACCATGCCCGCCGCTCATTCACACCGCCCGCTGATCTTTGGTGAAGTGCTGTTCGACACGTTTCCCGACGGCAGTGTCGTCTTGGGCGGGGCGCCGTTCAACGTGGCCTGGCATCTGGCAGGCTTCGGGCTGAATCCCCGCTTTATCAGCCGGGTGGGCGACGACGAGCTGGGCCGCCGGGTGCTCGCCGCCATGGGGGCGTGGCAGATGGACACCACGGGGGTTCAAATCGACCCTGCCCATCCCACCGGCAGGGTGAGCGTCAGCGTGGAGGACGGCGAGCCCAGTTTTGATATCCTGCCCCAGCAGGCCTACGACTTTATTGAACCGCCCGGTCAACTGCCGCCCGGCCCCGCTCTTCTCTATCACGGCAGCCTGATCGCCCGCGCCGCCCGGAGCCGGGAAACCCTGGCCTCTTTGCGCGATAACGCCACGGCGGGCGTGTTCGTGGACATCAACCTGCGCCCCCCCTGGTGGGACCGGGCTACGGTGGAATGGGCCCTGGGTGGCGCCCGCTGGGTGAAACTCAATCACCACGAACTGGCCACGGTGCTGGGGCACGACAGCGTTCCCGCCCCCGAGCTGGCCGCCGCCGCGGACAGCTTGCGCCGGTGTTACGAGCTTGCCCTGGTGGTGGTCACCCGGGGCGAACAGGGGGCGCTGTTTTGCAGCGCCGGTACGGTGCTCACCGTGGCCCCCCCGGTGGTGGCCGAGGTGGTGGACACGGTGGGCGCCGGTGATGCCTTCGCCGCTGTGACGTTGACCGGCTTGATCAAGGGCTGGCCGCTTGAAACCGTTGCCCAGCGGGCAGTGGCTTTCGCCGCGGCGCTGTGCCGCCAGCGGGGTGCCACCGCGCCCGATCATGAGTTGTACCGGGAAACATTGAGAAAGTGGGAGGCATGACCGCAGAGGGCAACGGCTTATACCTCATGCTGATCAGCGTCCACGGCCTGATCCGTGGGCACAACCTGGAGCTGGGGCGGGACGCCGACACCGGCGGCCAGACCAAGTACGTGGTGGAGCTGGCCCGCGCCCTGGCCCGTCACCCGGAGGTGGCGCGGGTGGATCTGCTCACCCGCGCCGTGGTGGATCCCAAAGTGGATCCCGATTACGCCGTGCCGGAAGAGCCCCTCGAACCCAAGGCCCACATCATCCGCCTGCCTTGTGGTCCCCGCCGGTATTTGCGCAAGGAGGTGCTGTGGCCCCATCTGGACAGCTTTGCCGATCACGCCCTCCAGCACCTGCGCCGCATCGGCCGGGTACCCGATGTCATTCACAGCCACTATGCCGACGCCGGCTACGTGGGTGCGCGCCTGGCCGGTCTGCTGGGCGTGCCGCTGGTGCACACCGGCCATTCCCTGGGGCGGGAAAAGCGGCGCCGCCTGGAAGACCAGGGAGTCAGGCCGGAAACCATCGAACGTCAGTACAACATCACCCAGCGCATCGAGGCGGAAGAGTTCGCCCTGGACAATGCTGCTGTGGTGGTGGCCAGCACCAGCCAGGAAGTGGAGGGCCAATACGCCATCTACGACAATTACGATCCCAAGGCCATGGTGGTCATCCCCCCCGGCATCGATCTGGACCGCTTCTACCCGCCGCGCCGGGGGCGTTTCAGGCCGCCCGTCTTCGAGGAACTCAGCCGCTTTCTCAAAGAGCCGCGCAAACCCATGATCCTGGCCCTGTCCCGGGCCGATCCACGCAAAAACATCGCTACCCTGGTGCGGGCCTACGGCGAGCATCCCGGGCTGCGCGAGATCGCCAATCTGGTACTGATTGCCGGCAACCGGGATGACATCGAGGCGCTGGACAAGGGTGCCCGCACCGTGCTCAAGGAACTGCTGTTGTTGATCGACCGCTACGATTTGTACGGCCGGACAGCCTATCCCAAGCACCACCAATCCCAGGATGTGCCGCTGCTCTACCGCCTGGCCGCCAAGTCCCGCGGGGTGTTTGTCAATCCCGCCCTCACCGAGCCCTTCGGCCTGACCCTGATCGAGGCGGCGGCCAGCGGCCTGCCGGTGGTGGCCACCGAGGACGGCGGGCCCAAAGATATCCTCCGCTACTGCAAGAACGGTGTCCTTATTGACCCCCTGGACGCCGACGAACTGGGACGCGCTCTGTATGAGGCCTTGAGCGACAGCCGTCGCTGGACGCGCTGGTCCCGGGCGGGCCTGGCGGGCGTGGCGCGGCACTTCTCCTGGCAGGGGCACGTGGCCACCTATCTGCGCGCCATCAGAAAAGTGATCAAAAAGTCCCAGCGCAAACGCCTGACCACCCCGGCCAAGAGCAAGCTGCCGGTGTCCGACCGTTTTCTTATCTGCGATGTGGACAATACCCTGATCGGCGAGGAAGAGGCGCTCCGCGCCTTGTTGGCCCGGCTGCGGGAGCACGATGCCGAGTTCGGTTTTGGCATCGCCACCGGCCGTCGCCTGGACAGCGCGTTGAAAGCCTTGAAAGAATGGCACGTGCCGCCACCGGACATCATCATCACCTCGGTGGGCACCGAGATTCACTATGGCGCGCGCCTGATTCCCGACGTGGGCTATCAGCGCCATATCGATTACCGTTGGGAGCCCGAGCGTGTGCGCGCGGCGATGCAGGGCATCCCCGGTTTGCGTCTGCAGGGGGCGGAAGAGCAGCGCACTTATAAAATCAGTTATTTCATCGATACCAAGAAGGCCCCCTCGGTGGCCGACATCAGCCGCCATTTGCGTCAGCAGGGTTTGCATGTCAACGTGGTCTGCTCCCACCGCATGTTTCTGGACCTCCTGCCGGTGCGTGCCTCCAAGGGGGGGGCGGTGCGGTATCTGGCCATGAAATGGGCTCTGCCGGTGGATCGTATCCTGGTGGTCGGTGACGCCGGCAACGACGAGGAAATGCTCAGCGGCAACACCCTGGGGGTGGTGGTGGCCAACCACAGTCCGGAACTGGACCGTCTGCGCGGCCATGAGCGCATTTATTTCGCCGAAAAACCCTACGCCTGGGGTATTTTGGAAGGCTTGGACCATTACGATTTCTTTGGCGCCCTGCGGGCGCCGGAAGAGCAAAGCGAGGACGCATGATCGAAGCATCCATAACACAATTCATGCAGCGTTACCGCGAATCCGCTTATTTGTTGATGCGGCGCTACCTGGGCATAGGCCGGCCGTTTTTGTTGCGTTCGGAGCTGTGGGACACTTTCATTTCCTTTTGTGAAACGGAAAATGAAACCGCGCTGCTGGATTCACCCCTGGCCGAAACCATCCACAGCACCCAGGAGGCGGCGGTGGGCGCTCCGTGGATGTATATCGCCACCCGCCGCTATGTGGCGCGCTGGCGTTATTTCCGCATTCACGCCGAGACCCTGAAAGCCGAAGCGGTGTCGGTGTCGGATTACCTGCAGTTCAAAGAGCAGCTGGTATCGGGCCATCAGTCTCAACCCTGGACACTGGAATTCGACATCGGTCCCTTCAACCGGGAATTCCCCCGCCTGCGCGAGTCCCGTTCCATCGGCCGGGGAGTGGAGTTTTTGAACCGCCGTCTGTCCAGCGGCCTGTTCGAGGAGCTGGGCAAGGGCAACAGCCGTTTGCTGGACTTCTTGCGGGTGCATCAATGTCACGGTCAGCAGTTGATGCTCAACGAGCGCGTCAAAGACCTCTCCGAGCTGCGCCGCCGCCTGCGCCACGCCGACGAGTATCTGCGCAAGCACAGTGCCGACGACACCTGGGACACCGTGGGCCATCACCTCCAGGGGCTGGGGCTGGAGCCGGGCTGGGGGCGCACGGTGGAGCGCATGCGCGACACCCTGAGCCTGCTGTCCGACATTCTGGAAGCCCCTGATCCGACCCAGCTGGAGCGCTTCCTCAGCCGGGTGCCCATGATTTTCAACCTGGTCATCCTCTCGCCCCACGGCTATTTCGGTCAGGCCAATGTGCTGGGCTTGCCCGACACCGGCGGCCAGGTGGTCTACATTCTCGACCAGGTGCGGGCGGTTGAAAAGGAAATGCGCCGCCGCTTGCAGGAGCAGGGCCTGGATATTGAGCCGCAAATACTGGTGGTGACCCGTCTGATACCGGAGGCGCCGGAGAACACCAGTTGTCATCAGCGTCTGGAGGACATTCACGGCACCCGGAATGCCCGCATCCTGCGGGTGCCCTTTCGCAGCGAGAGTGGCGAGATCATTCCCCAGTGGATTTCCCGCTTCGAGATCTGGCCTTATGTGGAGCGTTTCGCCGAAGAAGTGGAGACCGAAATCCTGGCGGAACTGGGCCACCGGCCGGATTTGATCATCGGCAACTATTCCGACGGCAATCTGGTGGCCACCCTGCTGGCCCAGCGCCTGCGGGTCACCCAGTGCAACATCGCCCATGCGCTGGAAAAAACCAAATACCTCATGTCCGATCTGTACTGGCGGGACAATGAGCCCCAGTACCATTTCAGCTGCCAGTTCACCGCCGACCTCATCGCCATGAACGCGGCCGACTTCATTATTACCAGCACCTACCAGGAAATCGCCGGGCGCGAAGACAGCGTGGGGCAGTATGAAAGCTACAGCGCCTTTACCATGCCCGGTCTCTACCGGGTGGTGCGGGGCATGGATCCCTTCGATCCCAAATTCAACATCGTCTCCCCCGGGGCCGACGCCGAGGTGTATTTCCCTTACAGCGACAGCGAGCGGCGCCTGCACCGTCTGCATGAAGATATCGAAGCGCTGATTTTTCACCCCGGCCAGCCCCACAGCCGCGGCCAGCTAAGCGAACCGGACAAGCCCATAATCTTCACCATGGCCCGGCTGGACCGGATCAAGAACATCACCGGCCTGGTGGACTGGTACGGCCGTTCCGCGGCCTTGCGGGAACAGGCCAACCTGGTGCTGGTGGCCGGCTATGTGGACCCGGCAGAATCCGGCGACGCTGAAGAGCAGGCGCAGATCCACCGCATGCACGAGTTGTTCGACCAGCACGGCCTGGACGGCCAGGTGCGCTGGCTGGGCCTGCGGCTGGAGAAGCGTCTGACCGGCGAGTTGTATCGCTACGTGGCCGACCGCCGGGGCGCCTTCGTGCAGCCGGCACTGTTCGAGGCCTTCGGCCTGACCGTCATCGAAGCCATGGCCTCGGGACTGCCCACCTTCGCCACCCTCTACGGCGGTCCTTTGGAGATCATCGAAAACGGCGTCTCCGGTTTCCACATCGACCCCAACCACGGCGATATCGCCGCCGAGATCATGGCCGGTTTTTTCCAGCGCTCGGCCACGGAGCCGGATTACTGGCGGCAGATCTCTGAGGGCGCCCTCAGGCGGGTGGAAAGCCGATACACCTGGAAGCTGTACGCTGAACGGATGATGACCCTGTCACGGATCTACGGGTTTTGGAAATACGTGACCAATCTGGAGCGCGACGAGACCCGCCGCTATCTGGAGATGTTCTACGGCCTGCAATACCGCCCACTGGCCGCGCAGCTGCTGGAGCCGGGCTGAGTTCAGCCGCCCTTGTCGTCACACTCTTCCAGCAGCGCCCGCACCTCCCTGGCCGGGGCCCGCCGCTCAGCCCGCCCGTCCACCGGGCTGCGCAAAGGGCGGCTGATCCAGGTGGTGGGAAAGACCACCAGCTCCATGTCCACGTCGTTTGCCGCGACGCTGAAGGCCAGGGCCGTGCCGGCCGCGCCGCTCATCAGCGTGAAAGACTGTTCGTGATGAGCAAAGGGGATGTTGTTATTCAGCAAAAAGACGCTGACCTCTTCCGGGGTGTCGGCAAACAGGTGCAGGGTGACGGGGCTGTGCACCGTGGCGGTGCCCCGCAGCACCGGCCCCGTCAGCCGTGGCTGGAAGGCCTGAAAAAAGGCCATGGCTTCCAGGGCGACCCGGCGCAGCTGTTGGACCAGGGCGTGTTGGTCCTCCCCGAAAAACAGGCGCTGATAGTCCACCAGCGCCTGTTCGATCTCTTCGTTGCGGGGCAGATGGCGGGTATTGCTTGCCTGCAGTCGCACCGCGGCCCTGTGCTTGGCGCGATAAAAGTCCCCTTCCCCTTCCTCCGCCATGATGCGCGCCGCCTCCCGGGCCAGCAGCCGGCGCATGCGGCTGTCGCGGCCTGCGTCCCCGGAAGCATGCCTGCTCATGGGCGTCAGAACAGCTGTTCCGGGGCGGGGCTGCCGGTGCCGCCGCCGGACTGCGAATCCGGCTCAAGCTCCACCGCGCGGGCGCGGGGACTTCTGCGGGGTGGCACATGGCCGGCGCGGAATGTCTCAAACATCGCCTTGGGATCCGCCGCGTCAGTGACCAGGCCGGTGGCCGGGTCGATGCGCACCGTGACCAGGCCCGGCGGCTGTTCCAACGGCCGTTGGCGCAGATTGCGCAGGGCCACGCGCATGTAGTCGATCCACATGGGCAACGCGGCGCGGCCACCGGTCTCCCGGCCACCCAGGGGGCGGGTGTCGTCGAAACCCACCCAGGCCACTGCCACCACCCGGGGATTGAAGCCGGCGAACCAGGCATCCCGCTGGTCGTTGGTGGTACCGGTTTTGCCGGCGATATCCGTACGCCCCAGGCTGCGGGCGTGGCGTCCGGTGCCGCGGCGGATCACGTCCCGCATCATGGTGGTCATGAGATAGGCGTTCTGCGGGCTGATGACCCGCGGTGCCAGCGGCAGGCCGCGGCGGCCGGTGTCGCTCACATGCAGGGCCTCGCATTCCTTGCACACCGTGGCGGGGTGGGCCTGCTCCAGAGTCTGGCCATTTTCGTCCTCCACCCGCTGGATGTAATAGGGTTCCACCGCGAAACCACCGTTGGCGAACACGGCGTAAGCCCGGGCCAGCGTGATGGGCGCCACGGCACCGCTGCCCAGGGCCAGGGACAAATTGCGGGGCAGTTCCGCCTTGTTGAAGCCGAAGCGGGCGACGTGGTCCAGCGTGTTGTCGATGCCTACGGCACGCAACACCCGGATGGATACCAGATTACGGGAGTTCACCAGGGCCTCGCGCAAGCGGGTGGGGCCGAAAATCCGGCCGCTGTAATTCTCGGGTCGCCAGGCTTGTTCCAGGCTGGCGTCATTGAACACCACCGGGGCGTCGTTGATCAGCGTGGCGGGGGTCATGCCGTGTTCCAGCGCCGAGGAGTAGATGAAAGGCTTGAAACTGGAACCGGGCTGGCGCCGGGCCTGGGTGGCACGGTTGAACTTGTTGCGGTCGAAGTCGAACCCCCCCACCAGGGCCAGCACCGCGCCGTCGTCGGCCCGCAGCGAGACCAGTGCGCCCTCCACTTCGGGGATCTGGGCCAGCATGGGGGGCTTGCCCTGTTCCACCCGGATCACATCCCCCACCGCCAGCACGTCGGCGGCCGTTTTCGGCGCGCGTCCCATGCGTTTTTTGTCGATGCGCGGCCGGGCCCATTTCAGGCCCTTCCAGGGTATGATCACCGACTCCCCGGACGGCAGGTAGGCGACCGCCTGCTTTTGTTCGACGGCAATCACCACCGCGGGTTGCAGTCCTCCCACCACCCGGCGCGAGGCCAGAATCTTGTCCCACTGCTCAGGCCCGCTTTCGCGGCTCAGTTTTGCATGGCCTTCCGGGCCACGGTAGCCATGGCGGCGGTCGTAGGCCAGCAGCGCTTTGTGAAGGGCCTTGTTGGCGGCCGTCTGACGGTCGCCGTCCAGGGTGGTGTACACCCGGTAGCCGGCGGTGTAGGCGGCATTTTCGCCGTAGCGCGCCACAATGTCGGCCCGCACCTGCTCGGCTACAAAGGCGGCGTCCACTTCGATGGGCAGGCTGTGGAGGCGGGCGACGATGGGGCGGGCCCTGGCCTGCTCATACGCCTCCTGATCGATATGGCCCACCTCCAGCATGCGCCTGAGCACGTGGTTGCGGCGCTTGAGGGCGGCTGCGGGGTCCGTCACCGGGTTGTACAGCGAGGGCGCCTGGGGAATACCCGCCAGCATGGCCATTTCCGCCAGGGACAGTTCTTTCAGCGGTTTTCCGTAGTACACTTGTGCGGCGGCGCCGGCGCCGTAGGCCCGGTGGCCGTAGAAGATTTTGTTGAGATAAAGTTCCAGAATTTCCGTTTTGCTCAACTGGCGCTCAATTTTGAACGCCAGCAGAATCTCCGTGAGCTTACGCAGATAAGTTTTTTCCCTGGTGAGAAAAAAGTTGCGCGCAACCTGCATGGTGATGGTGCTGCCCCCCTGGGTTTTCTTGCCGGTCAGCAGCAATTTCCACGCCGCCCGCATCAAACCCTGGTAGTCGACGCCGGGATGATGGAAAAAGCGGTCGTCCTCCACCGCGGTGACCGCGTTGATCATGCCCGCGGGGACGTCCGCGATGGTGATAGGGGTGCGCTTCATTTCGCCGAACTCGCCAATCAGCCGTCCCTCGCGGGTGTACACCCTGAGAGGGACCTGGAAACGCACATCTTTGAGTTGTTCAATATCGGGGAGCTGGGGCGCCAGGTAGTAATATACCCCGGCTGCCGTGACGGCGCCGAGCAGCATCAATCCCAGCGCCATGTACACAGCGAAGCGGAAGACTTTGACTAGGGGACTCATAATGTGGGGATTGTGAACCGCATCAAGGGATAAGTATGCCGTCTCGTATTAAATAGCCCCGTCGGTCACCCGGCCGCCCGCTTTTCGCGGCAGTGCGACGTTGCGGCTCCGGCCTCTTGCCTGGGCCGGTGAGCGCGACAGCGACAGGGTCCATGCAGCAGGAGACAACACACTAGGAACTAAGGTTTAGTATAAAGGTTCCGATAACTTTCGGCGAACCGGATTGCAGCGGTTCTGTTAAGATTCATTATCTTGGAGCGATGGACGCCATGCGCAAGCCAACATTGCGTACAGAGGGAATTACGAAAGGGAGTTGTGGTGCAGCTCTTTAGCAGGAAGGCGTCGTCCATACTGGGTCTGGATATCAGTTCGACGGCGGTCAAACTGCTGGAGCTGGGCCAAAGCGGCTCCCGTTACCGGGTTGAAAGCTATGCCGTCGTTCCCCTCCCCCCCCACGCTGTGGTTGAAAAAAGCGTCGCCGATGTTGAAGCCGTGGGCCAGGCCATCGGCCGTGCAGTAAACCGCTCGGGCACCCGCGTCAGGCAGGCCGCTGTGGCGGTGGCCGGTTCCGCCGTGATCACCAAAGTCATCACCATGCCGGCGACCCTGTCGGAACATGAAATGGAAGGCCAGATTCAACTGGAGGCCGACCAATACATCCCCTACCCCATGGAAGAGGTCAATCTCGATTTCCAGGTGCTCGGACCCTCGGAAAAAAAGCAGGATATGGTGGACGTGCTGCTGGCCGCCTCGCGCAGTGAGAATGTGGACGTCAGGGTGGCGGCGGTGGAGCTGGGGGGGCTGGGCTGCAAAATCGTCGATGTGGAAGCCTTCGCTATGGAAACGGCGGTGGGCCTGCTGGGTCCCCAACTGCCGGAAGGGGGTGAGGGCAAGACCGTGGCGGTGGCCGACATCGGCGCCACCATGACCACCTTGAACGTTTTTCACGATTACAAAATCATCTACACCCGGGAGCAGGTCTTCGGCGGCAAGCAGCTCACCGAAGAAATCCAGCGCCGTTACGGCCTTTCTTATGAGGAAGCCGGCATGGCCAAAAAACAAGGGGGCCTGCCGGACAACTACGGCCCCGAGGTGCTGGAGCCGTTCAAAGAGGCCATGGTTCAGCAAGTGAGTCGCTCGTTGCAGTTCTTTTTTTCCTCCAGCCAGTACAACAATGTGGATTGCATTGTGCTTGCCGGTGGTTGCGCCGCCATTCCCGGTATTGAGGAACTGGTGGAGGAAAAAATTGGCACCACTGCCCTGGTTGCCAATCCTTTCGCTGACATGGCCCTGGCTTCAAGGGTCAAGCCCCACGAGCTGGCTGGTGACGCCCCTGCCCTGATGATCGCCTGCGGCCTGGCCATGCGGAGTTTTGATCAGTGACCCGCATCAATCTGCTCCCCTGGCGTGAACAACAGCGCAAAGAAAAAGAGCGCGAGTTCTACTCCATCGCCGGCGGCGCCGCTGTGCTGATGGTGCTGGTGGTGGTGTATGTGCATTTCCATATCTCCGGTCTTATTGATGAGCAGCATGTGCGCAATGAGTTTCTGGCCAAGGAAATCAAAGCGGTTGAGGGCAAGATCAAGGAAATCAAAGAGCTGGAGACTGCCAAGGATCAATTGCTGGCGCGCATGCAAATCATCGAGCAATTGCAGCGCCAGCGTCCCCTGGTGGTGCATCTGTTTGACGAACTGGTGAAAACCATTCCCGACGGTGTGTACCTGACCAGCATCAGGCAGGAGGGGGCAACCATCACGCTGGTGGGGGTGGCCCAGTCCAATGCCCGCGTGTCGGCCTTCATGCGCAACATCGATGCCTCCCCCTGGCTGGCCAACCCGCGCCTGGACGTGATCGAGGCCCTGGAACAGGCGGACAACGCCCGCGCCAGCAAATTCGTGCTGAACGTCACCCAGGTTTCGGGTGCCGGTGACGATGCCGCGGAGGACGCGGAATAATGGCCGTCAATATCGACGAACTCCGGCAGCAGCTCAGCAATCTGGACTTCAGCGATGTCGGCGGCTGGCCCATTGTCGCCAAAGGCATCGCCATCGTGGTCTTGTGTGCGGCGGTGCTGGGTCTGGGCTTTTACCTGGACACCAGCAACCAGCTGGACTTGTTGCAAAGCGCCCGTGATGAAGAGGAAAAACTGAAAAAAGACTTTGAGAAAAAACAGCACAAAGCGGCCAACCTGGGCGTTTATCAACGGCAGATGGAAGAAATGCGCGAATCCTTCGGCGCCATGCTGCGCCAGCTTCCCTCCAAGACGGAGATCGCCGAGCTGCTGGTGGACATTTCCCAGACCGGCCTGGCCAATGGCCTGGAGTTTCAGCTGTTCAAACCGGAAAAAGAAGCGCCGGCGGAGTTTTACGCCGAACTGCCCATCAAGATCAAAGTGACCGGTGACTACCATCAGTTTGGCAATTTCGTCAGCGGTGTGGCCGTCCTGCCGCGTATCGTGACCTTGCATGACATCAAGATCGAACATGCCAAAAACCCCGGCGGGCAACTGGTCATGGAAGCCACCGCCAAGACCTACCGCTATCTTGAGGAAGGGGCGGAATAATGAGGTGTTATCGCAAGGGGTGGCGGCAGGTCCTGGGGGTGGTGGGCCTGGGGCTGCTGCTCGCCGCCTGCAGCGGGGACAAGCTGGACGACCTGCGGCAATACGTTGCCGCGGTGAAAGCCAAAAAAGGCGGGCGGATCGAACCCATCCCCGAGGTGGCCCCTTTTGAGACCTTCGCCTACCACACCTTGGGGCGCAAGTCCCCCTTTGAGCCCTGGGTGACCGGGGTGACCAAGACCACCACCGAGAAAAAAACCAGCTCCACGGTGCGCCCGGATTTAGACCGCCGCAAAGAGCCCCTGGAGGCCTTTGCCCTGGACACGCTGAAAATGGTGGGCACGCTGGAGCGGGAGGGCCGGCGCTGGGCCATTGTGCTGGCACCTGACGGTTTGGTGTACCGGGTCACCCAGGGCAACTACCTGGGACAGAATCACGGACGAATACTGAGCGTCAACGAAGACAGAGTTGATTTGACGGAAATCGTGCCGGACGGCTTGGGAGGCTGGCAAGAGCGCCGCACCAAGCTGGCCCTGGCTGAGTGATCCAAAAGAGGGCTGGAACCCATGAGCGCACGAGTGGAGACGAGGTATCAACACACCGCGGGCAGCCGTGTCCGGTCGCGCCCGCGTCCGCCATGGGCCGCGGCTTTGCATCTGCTGTTGCTTTGTCTGCCGGCTGTGACCGTGGCGGCCAAGGAAGCCGCGCCTGCCGCTGCGCAATTGCTCAGCATCGGCTATTCCTCCCTGCCGGGGAACCGGGTGCAGGTGGAGCTGACCCTGGACGGGCCGGTGCAGCCTCCCCGCAGTTTTACCACCGACAATCCCGCCCGCGTCGCACTGGATTTTCCCGCCACCACCAGCGCCCTTAAGAAAAAAACGGAGACCATCGGCATCGGCGCGGTGCGCAGCATCACCGCCGTGCAGGGCAAGGGGCGGACCCGGGTGGTTGTGAATCTGGTGCGCATGGTCCCTTTCCAGACGCGGATCAATGACAACCGCTTCATCATCACCGTCGAAAGTGACACCGCCGCTTCCGCCGGTGCCGCCCCGCCCCCGGCGGGGTCCACGGTGGCGGTGCAGCCCTTCCGTCTGGAAGGCGTGGATTTTCGCCGTGGCGAACAAGGCGAGGGCCGGATTATCACCACCCTTTCTGATCCGGCGACACCGGTGAACATCCGGGAAGAGGGGGACAAGGTCATCGTCGAATTCGCCGGCACCTCGGTGCCGGAGGAACTGGAGCGCCGCCTGGACGTGGTGGATTTCGCCACGCCCGTAACCCAGGTGGATACCTTTGCCCGGGGGAATGACGTGCGTATGGTGATCAGCGCCACGCCGCCTTTCGAGCACCTGGCCTATCAGACGGACCGCCAGTTCACCATTGAACTCAAACCCATCAGCGAAGAGGAATTGCGCGCCGCTGAGGAGGCCAAGAAAGATTTCACCGGCGACAAGCTGTCGCTGACTTTTCAGGACATCCCCGTGCGCGCCGCCTTGCAGGTGATCGCGGATTTCACCGGCCTCAACATGGTGGTCAGTGACACAGTGAGCGGTTCCATGAGTCTGCGTTTGAAAGACGTGCCCTGGGACCAGGCCCTGGATATCATTTTGCGGACCAAAGGCCTGGGCATGCGCCGTCACGACAACATCATGCTGGTAGCGCCGGCGGAAGAAATTGCTGCCCGCGAACAGCAAGAGCTGGAGTCGCGCAAGAAAATTGTCGAGTTGGAACCCTTGCGCTCTGAAATCATTCAGGTGAATTACGCCAAGGCCCAGGATCTGGCTGACCTGCTGCAATCGAAGGATTCGTCTTTGCTCTCAGAGCGGGGCACCGCGACGGTGGATGAGCGCACCAATACCCTGCTGTTGCGGGATACCGCCTCCAACCTGGACGAAATCCGCAAAGTGGTGGCCACCTTGGACAAACCCGTGCGCCAGGTATTGATCGAATCGCGCGTGGTCATTGCCAACGACGACTTCACCCGTGAGCTGGGGGTGCGCTTTGGTGGCACGGTGATCAAGGAAAACGGCAGCAGCGGCATCGTCGGTCTGACCGGCTCCGCCCAAGGCAATGACGGCATCGTCAACAATGCCCTCACCAATCTGCAAAGCACCGGCCAGCAGTTCCCCGTCAGCGCGCCGTCCCTCAATGACCGGCTCAGCGTCAACCTGCCCGTGGCCTCGCCGGCCGGGGCCCTGGGGCTGGCCATATTGGGTCAGGACTATCTGGTGGATCTGGAATTGTCCGCCCTGCAGGCCGAAGGCCGGGGCGAGGTCATCTCCAATCCCAGGGTGATCACGGCCAATCAGAAAGAGGCCTTGATCGAACAGGGGGTGGAGATTCCCTACCAGCAGGCCACGTCCAGCGGTGCCACCGCCATCGCCTTCAAAAAAGCGGTGTTGTCTTTGAAGGTGACGCCGCAGATCACCCCCGATGACCGGGTGATCATGGATTTGCGGGTGAGCAAAGACAGCGTCGGCGAAGTGTTCCTGGGCGTGCCCAGTATCAACACCCGCGAGATCGACACCGAAGTGCTGGTGGAGAACGGGGAAACCGTGGTGCTGGGCGGCATCTATGAGCAGACCCGCAGCAACGAGGTGGACAAAGTGCCCCTCCTGGGTGATCTGCCTTTTCTCGGTGCGCTGTTCCGCACCACCCGCAATGTGGATGACAAAGTGGAACTGCTCATCTTCGTTACGCCAAAGATATTGAAGGAAAGCCTGGGACTGCGTTAAACGCGCCCGCCCCAGCGACCGATAAGCTTTAAACGCAAGACTTAAAGTTTGGCGGGGCAGGCGCCAACCCCGCCGCTGTCCGCCGGAGGTACACATGGTCCGCATCAGACAAGGTTTAGTGCTCGCCCTTTTGACGCTTACGCTGGTGGCGTGCGGCGGGGGTGATCAGTCGCTGACCAAGCAAACCACCACCACCACGGGCGATACCAGTGGCACCGGCTCGACGACCAATGGTGGCACCGTGGCCGACCCCGATTCGGTGCTGATGGGCAGCGGCACCGGTTCTGGCTTTACCGCCAATGTGCTGGCCGTGGCCGTCACTTCCCTGGCTGCCGGTGGCAGCACCAGCGTCACCGCTGTGCTGGCCGACGCCAGCGGCAATCCCTATGTGCCCAGCGTGGACGTGGCCTTTACCTCCACCTGCGCCGCCAGCGGCCGCGCCACCCTCACCCCGGCCACCGTCCCCACCGTGGCCGGCCAGGCCACCGCCACCTATTCCGCCCAGGGCTGCCAGGGCACGGACACCATCATTGCCACCGCCGACATCGACGGCACCGGTGTGAGCGCCTCCGGCACGGTCACCGTGGCCTCGGCGGACTTAGGATCCATCCAGTTCGTCTCCGCCGAACCCACCCTGATGTTTTTGAAGGGCACCGGCGGTGCCAACGGCAGCGAGACCTCCCGGGTCACTTTCCGGGTGGTGGACAAAAGCGGCGGTCCGGTGGCGGACAAGACGGTTACCTTCAGCCTCAACACCACGGTGGGCGGCCTGTCCCTGACGCCCTCCAGCGCCGTCAGCGACGACAGCGGCCTGGTGCAGACAGTGGTCCAGGCCGGCACTGTGCCCACCCCGGTGCGGGTCACCGCCACCGTCAGCGGCACCACGCCGGAAATCGGCACCCAGTCGGACCAGCTCGCCGTGACCACCGGCATTCCGGATCAGGACAGCCTGTCCGTCTCCGCCACCACCTTGAACCCCGAAGCCTGGGATGCAGACGGGGTGGAAGTCACCGTTACCGCCCGCGCCGCGGACCGCTACAACAATCCGGTGCCCGACGGCACCACCGTCACCTTCACCGCCGAAGGCGGCTCCATTGATGGTTCCTGCACCACGGTGAATGGTGCCTGCAGTGTTACCTGGCGCAGTCAGTCTCCCCGGCCCTGCGGCGAAACCCTGGGTAATCCGACGCTGCAGGATGATGTTGCGTTGAACCAATGTCTGGCGGACACGGGGAGCAATCCCACCGAGCCCCAGGAAGGCACCGCACCCCTGGGCCAGCCCTACGGCGGCCGGGTCACCATCCTGGCCACCATGGTGGGCGAGGAAAGCTTCGATGACCGCAACGGCAACGGCGTGTTCGACGACGGCGACACCTTCACCGACCTGCCCGAAGCCTGGCGCGACGACGACGAGGACGGCACGCGTGATGCTCAGGAGATCTTCGTGGATTTCGATGAAGACGGCGGCTATGACGCCGCCGACGGCCTGTACAACGGGGTGCTGTGCCAGCATTCCAGTTTGTGCAGCAGCAAGACCACCCTGACGGTGCGCGATTCCCTGACGCTGGTGATGTCCGGCACCACCGCCAATGCCTTCATCCGCCCCGCCAGTTACACAGACAACAACGGCAACGGTATTTTTGACAGCGGGGATGTGGTCGACCCCGCCACGTATCGCGACGGCGATGGCGACGGCCGCTACGATGAGGGCGAGTCCATACTGATGCCCAATGATGGCAGCGTGAGCATCACTGTGGTGGTGTCCGATTTGCACAATCAGCCCATGCCGGCGGGCACGACTTTCGCATTCAGCACCACCCAGGGCAGCGTCGCCCAGGGATTCGGCACATACACCGTGGCCAATCGCGCCGGCAACAACGCCGATGTGGTGACCGTGCCGCTGGAGGGGGCGGGGCCCGACAGTGAAGAGGGCGGGATTTTCTCCGTGACCGTGACCACCCCCGGCGGATCGGCGCAAACCTTCGGTGTCAGCGTGGTTGAACTCGGGCCGCCGTCAGTGGACATGGCGGTCACATCGGTGTCGGCCTCTCCCAGCGGGTCCGTTACCAACGACGGGACGGGAACCGGTGATTTGGTGACGTACACCTTTACTGTGGCCAACCAAAGCAGCGACACCGCCGCCACCGGGGTGGTGTTGACCGTCACGCCGCCCGATTCCACGGTGGCCACCTACAACAGCTCCAGCGGCTGTTTCGGCACCACCTCTCTGACCTGCGCCATTGGTACCCTGGCGGCCGGTGCCAGTACTACCGTCACCGTGACCTTCAATCCCATTGCCGCCGGCACCATGGCGGTGACCGGCAGCATCGCGGCCACCGAAGATGACAACAACAGCGGCAATAACAGCGGTGGCATGAACACGCTCGTCAACTGACCCGGCGACCCCAGGCCTGTCCCTGCACCCGGCGGCGCCCACCCGGGCACTGCCGGGTGCTCCCTTGCACTTGCCGCCAGCCATTGACATAGTGTCGCCCATGACCCCCGGCGACAACATCTTCCTCATCGGTCCCATGGGGGCGGGCAAATCCACTATCGGCCGCCAGCTCGCCCGGGAGCTGGGCTGGGCATTTCTGGACAGCGATCAGGAAATCGAGCGCCGCACCGGCGCCAGCATTCCGCTGATCTTCGACGTGGAGGGCGAGGCCGGTTTCCGCCAGCGCGAGGCGCAGGTGATCGACGAACTCACCCGGCGCGAGCGCATCGTGCTGGCCACCGGCGGCGGCGCGGTGTTGGATCCGGCCAACCGCGCCCATCTCAAGTCCCGCGGTATTGTGATTTTTCTGAGCGCCTCCCTGGACCAGTTGTATGAGCGCACCGCCCGGGACCGCAACCGCCCCCTGCTCCAGACCGACGACCCCCGCGCCCGCTTGCAGGCCATCCTGGCCGAGCGCGAGCCCTTGTACCGGGACGCCGCCGAATGGGTGATAGAAAGCGGCCGGCGCAGCGTGCGCCAGGTGGTGCGCGACATCCTGCGGCGGCTGCAGAAACGGGCCGAACGCCGCCAGCGCCGGGACGGTCCTTGACAGGCCGTCACTTCGGTTACACTAAGCCCATGAAAACGTTGACTGTGGATTTGGGGGCGCGCAGCTACCCCATTTACATCGGCGCCGGCCTGCTGGGCGAGCCCCGCCGGCTGGCCCCCCATGTGGCCGCCCGCCAGGTGATGATCGTCACCAACGAGACCGTCGGACCCCTGTATCTGGCGCCGGTCCGCGCCGCCCTCGGCGGTTTCGCATGCCACGAGGTGGTTCTGCCCGACGGCGAGCAATACAAAACCCTGGATACCCTCATGCCGGTTTTCGATGCGTTGCTGGAGACCCGCTGCGACCGCCGCACCACCGTCGTGGCCCTGGGCGGTGGCGTGGTGGGGGACATGGCCGGCTTTGCTGCCGCCTGTTACCAGCGTGGCGTGCCCTTCATTCAGGTTCCCACCACCCTGCTGGCCCAGGTGGACAGCTCAGTGGGGGGTAAAACCGGTGTCAACCACCCCCTGGGCAAGAACATGATCGGCGCCTTTCACCAGCCCGCCTGCGTCCTCATCGACACCGGCACCCTGCACACCCTGCCCGAGCGGGAGTTGTGCGCCGGCCTGGCCGAAGTGATCAAATACGGCCTCATCCGCGACGCGGCTTTTTTCGCCTGGCTGGAGCGCCACCTGGACGCCCTGCTGGCGCGCGAGCCCGGTGCCCTGGCCGAGGCCATAGAGCGCTCCTGCCGCAACAAAGCCGAGCTGGTGGCGGCCGATGAGCAGGAACGCGGCGTGCGTGCCCTGTTGAACCTGGGCCATACCTTCGGTCACGCCATAGAAACCGGTCTGGGCTACGGCCGCTACCTGCACGGTGAAGCGGTGGCGGTGGGCACGGTGCTTGCCGCCCGTCTGTCCCAGGCCCTGGGCTGGCTGGACAGCGGCGCCGTGGCGCGGATCGAGGCCCTGTTGGCCCGGGCTCGGCTGCCGGTGCGCTGTCCCGCCGGGCTGGCACCGGGCCGCATGCTGGAACTCATGGCGGTGGACAAAAAGGCGCAGGACGGCCGCATCCGCCTGGTGCTGCTGCGCGCCATCGGCGAGGCCGTGGTGAGCGACGACTACGATCCGGCCCTGCTCGCCACCGTCCTCGCCCAGGGGCGGGCGGCTTAAGGCCGTGGCGCTGGCGCCCTATGCCGCCACCGAGGCCCGTTCCCGCGGCCGCCGCCACGCCGAAGCGCCTCCCGCCTACCGCAGCGAATACCAGCGCGACCGCGACCGCATCATCCACTCGGCCGCCTTCCGCCGGCTGGAATACAAAACCCAGGTCTTCGTCAATCACGAAGGGGACATGTTTCGCACCCGCCTCACCCATTCCATCGAAGTGGCGCAGATCGGCCGCACCACCGCCCGCGCCCTGGGCCTGAACGAAGATCTTACCGAAGCCATTGCTCTGGCCCACGACCTGGGTCACACCCCCTTCGGCCACGCCGGCCAGGATGCCCTTAACGCCCGGATGAAGGACCACGGCGGCTTCGAGCACAATCTGCAGTCGCTGCGGGTGGTGGATGAGCTGGAAGAGCGCTATGCGGCCTTCCGCGGCCTCAATCTCACCTTCGAGACCCGCGAAGGGATACTCAAACACTGCGCCCCGGACAAGGCCCGGGAGCTGGGGGCGCTGGGCCAGCGCTTTGTGGACCGGCGCCAGCCCGGCCTGGAGGCGCAGCTGACCAATGTGGCCGACGAAATCGCCTACAACAGCCACGACGTGGACGATGGTTTGCGCGCCGGGCTCATCACCGTGGAGCAGTTGCAGGAGGTGGCCTTGTTCCGCGAGCACTATGGGGCCGTTCGCCAGGCCCACCCCAGGTTGCCGGGGCGGCGGGCCGTATACGAAACTGTGCGTCGCATCATCAACGCCCAGGTCACCGACCTGGTGGAAACCAGCCGCGCCCGTCTGGCCGAGATCCGGCCCGCCGACATCGAGGCCGTGCGCCGCCACGGCGCTCCCCTGATCGGCTTCAGCGCGGCCATGGCGGCGCAGAACCTGGCCTTGAAACGTTTCTTGCGGCGGGAGCTGTATCAACACTACCGGGTGCGGCGCATGAGCGCCAAGGCGGCACGGCTGATCGGCGCCCTGTTCGAGGTCTTCATGGACGATCCGCGCCTGCTGCCCCCCGAGCAAAACGCCCAGGCCCGGCGCCTGGACGCTGAATTCGGTCCCCGCGGCCGCGCCCGCGCCGTGGCCGATTACATCGCCGGCATGACGGACCGCTACGCCATCGCCGAATACCATCGTTTGTTCGATCCCGTGCAGCTTACCTGAAGCGGAGGGGCCCCATGCGCATCTACATGCAGCGGCCGGCCGCCGACCGGCGTTCGTCCCGCTATTTTCAGTTATTATTGCAGGAGGACTTACTGGGCGGCTGGACCGTGATCAGTGAATCCGGCAGCGACGGCGGCGGTCGGCGCGTCAACCAAACCCACTACGCCCTGCGGGAAGACGCGGAAAGTGCTATGGCCGCTGCCCGTGATGATTACCTCAGGCGGGGCTACCGGGTGGTTTTCGTGGAAGGTGCGCGGCCGGACGGTCAAGGCTAAGCGATGACATGAGGGGTCAGGTATGGATACAGAACAAAGCGGGCAGCAGGGTGCGCAAGCCTCCTCGCGTTACGCCGAACTGGGATTGAAGTCCGATCCTTTTACCAGCGCCAACAACGACTTTTTCGCCGATGCCCACCGCGAACAGCGTCTCGCCCTGATGCACCACCTGGCGCCTTACAGCCAGGTCTTGCTGATCACGGGCGAGGCCGGCTCGGGCAAAACCGCTTTGCTGAATCAATTTGCGCAGCACGCCAACAGCGCCTGGCAGCTTTGCATCCTGGACAGTGCGACTGTGGCGGACGAGTCGGCCGCCTTGCAGGTCATGGCCGCATGTTTCGGCGTGGATGCCGCCGAGCACCCGAATGAGGCCCTGGGCGAGGTTCTGGCGGAGCGTCTGCGGGAGCTGCGTCAGGGGGGGCATGTCCCCATGCTGTTGGTGGACGATGCCCAGTTGTTGCCGCCCCCAGCTTGGGCGCTGCTGGACAAGCTGACCGAAAACAGTGGTGGCGACGGTACGCATACGCTGAGTGTGTTGTTGTTCGCCGAGCCCGGTATTGAAGAACGCTTGAGCGAGCCCTCCCAGAGCGCGCTTCGAAGCCGCATTGCCCACAGCTTTGACGTGCCCCCGTTTTCGGAGGCGGACACCGGGCGCTATCTGCGCCAGCGCCTGGAAGCTGCCGGAGTCTTTGCCGGGGACCCGTTCGACGCGGCCGAAGTCCGCCGGATTCACCGTGAGTCGGGGGGAATGCCCGGCCGCATCAAGCAGTTGGCTCACGATTTCCTCATGGCGCCCCCCAGCGCCACGGCCAAACCGGGCGCAGCGCCGCTGCAGCACATTCTGGCGGCAATTCAGGATCCCTCCCGGCGCTGGCTCACCCTGGGTGGCGCGGGCGGTGTCCTGGTGGTGCTGGCGGTGCTGGCCTACGCCTTGAGCGGCTTGTTCGGAGACAACAGTCCGCCGGTGGCGCCGCCCGCTGCGCCAGGTCCCACCGTGACCCTGCCCCGGCCCCTGGGCAAGCCACCCGGAGCGTCATTGGTTCAGCGGGTGCCGGCGGCCCAGCCTGAGCCGGTGCTTGAGCCGGCCGCGCCGCCCCCTGAGATCACACCGCCGGAAGTGGCGCCGGGTGGCGCGTCCGCGCCCCCGCCCCCGCCGGAGCCGGCCCCGCCACCAGCCGGGCCCGTTCCCACGACGACCCCGGCGGTGAGCAAGCCAAAGGCCGGACCAAAGCCTGCCACCGCGCCCGCGCCAGCGCCTCCCAAGCCGGTGGTGGCGCCCAACAAAGCACCGCCCCCCGCCGATTCCCTCAAGGGGCAAGCCTGGCTGGCGCGACAACCGTCCGCGCACTTTACTTTGCAGGTTCTCGCATCCAGTGACGAAAAGAAAATCCGGGCCTTGATCCGTGACCACCGTTTGCGGGGCAAAGCCGCCTACTTCCCCGTAAAGCGTAAAGGCCGCACGCTGTATGCCTTGGTTTATGGCAGTTACCCGTCGCGGGAGGCGGCTGAACAGGGCGCGCGCAAGCTGCCCGCCGCTTTCGCCGGCACCAAGCCCTGGATACGCCCCTTCGCCGCTGTGAAAAAAGCGGCGAAATCAAGATAGTTTATTGATTTAAAAATAATAATTATCAACCCGGGGCTTCTGTCTGGTGCCTCGATCGGGATACCGTGTATACTCCTGTCCCATTTCGCCCCTTGCCAGGGGTCGCTTTTTCGTGCCCGTTTGGTGACCGCGCCGGGAAATAACGACTATGAACGACACCGACAACAAGCCCATTGGCAACACCGGCCTCTACCGGCCCGGTTTCGAAAAGGACAACTGCGGTTTCGGCCTCATCGCTCATATGGACGGCGAGGCCAGCCACTGGCTGGTGCAGACCGCCATTAATTCCCTGGCCTGCCTGACCCACCGTGGGGCGGTGGCGGCGGACGGCAAATCCGGTGACGGTTGCGGTTTGTTGCTGCGCATGCCGGACGCCTTCATGCGCGCCGTGGCGGCCGAGGCGGGTCTGGTCCTGCCGCCGCGCTACGCCGTCGCCATGGTGTTTTTCAACCGGGACGGGTCCAAAGCCGAGCTGGCGCGGGCCCGTTTGGTGGATGAGCTGGGCACGGAGGGCTTCCAGGTGCTGGGCTGGCGCACAGTGCCTGTGGATCCCGGTGCCTTGGGCGAGGAAGCGCTCAACTCCCAGCCGCGGATTGAACAGCTGTTCGTGGGAGTACCGGAGGCCATGGACGATGCCGAGGGTGAGCGCCGGCTTTATGTGGCCCGCCGCCGCACCGAAAAAGCCATCCGGCCCCAGGATCCCACTTTCTATATCCCCTCCTTGTCGTCGCGGGTGATGTCCTATAAGGGCCTGGTGATGCCGGCCAACCTGCCGGTGTTTTACCGGGACTTGAACGACTCCCGCCTGGCGTCCAGCATTGCGGTGTTCCACCAGCGCTTTTCCACCAACACCTGGCCGGAGTGGCGTCTGGCCCAGCCGTTCCGCTATCTCGCCCACAACGGCGAGATCAACACCATCCGCGGCAACCGTAACTGGTCGGTGGCGCGGGGCAACAAATTTGATATTCCCGGTGTCAATATTGCGGACATCCGCCCGCTGGTGTCCATGAGCGGGTCCGATTCATGCAGCCTGGACAATATGCTGGAGGCGCTGCTGGCGGGGGGCATGAGTGTGTTCCGCGCCATGCGTCTGCTCATTCCGCCGGCCTGGCAGAACGTGCAGACCCTCGACCCCGAACTCAAAGCGTTTTACGAATACAACTCCATGCATATGGAGCCCTGGGACGGGCCTGCCGGCATTGTGCTCACCGACGGCCGCTACGCCGCCTGCTCTTTGGACCGCAACGGCTTGCGCCCTGCCCGCTGGGTGGTCACCAAAGACCGCCACATCACCCTGGCCTCGGAAATCGGCGTGTACGCTTACGCACCGGAGGACGTGGTGGCCAAGGGCCGTCTCAAGCCTGGTCAGATGATCGCCGCCGATACCGAAACCGGTGAGCTGCTGTTGCCGGAAGACATCGATAACCTGCTGAAATCCCGGCGGCCTTACCGCCAGTGGCTGAACGACCATTGCCGCAAGCTGGAGGCGGCGCTGGACGAGGCGCCTCCCGAGACCTGGGATGACGACACCATGGCCGTCTACCAGAAGCTGTTCCAGGTCACCTTTGAAGAGCGCGATCAGGTCCTGCGGGTGTTGGCCGAGGCCGGCCAGGAAGCGGTGGGCTCCATGGGCGACGACACCCCCCTGCCAGTGCTGTCCCGGCGGGTGCGCTCGCTTTACGACTATTTCCGCCAGCAGTTTGCCCAGGTCACCAACCCCCCCATCGACCCGCTGCGCGAGCAGATCGTCATGTCTTTGGAAACCTGCCTGGGGCGGGAGCGCAATCTGTTCGGGGAAACGCCGGAGCATGCCGCGCGGCTGGTGATCGACTCACCGGTTTTGTCTGGGCCCAAGTTCGCCCGGCTGCTGCAAATGGACGGGCAGGGTTATGCCCACTGCCGCATAGAGCTGCACTATGCGCCGCACCTGGGACTTGAAGCGGCCGTGCGACAGGTCTGCGCAAAGGCGGCAGCGGCGGTGCGCGGCGGCTGCGTGATTCTGGTCTTGTCTGACCGTGGGGCGGGCGCGGACACACTGCCCATCCACGCCCTGCTGGCCACCGGCGCCGTGCACCATCATCTGGTGAACCAGGGCCTGCGCTGCGATGCCAACATCGTGGTGGACACCGCCACGGCCCGCGACCCGCATCATTTCGCCTGCCTGATCGGCTACGGCGCCACGGCGGTGATGCCTTATCTGGCCTATCAGTGTTTGTACGACATGGTGCGCACCGGGGAAATCCGCGGCAAGGAACTGGCCGATTTAAGCCGCGCCTACCGTAAGGGCATTAACAAGGGCCTATACAAAATCATGTCCAAAATGGGCATTTCCACCATCGCCAGTTACCGCGGCGCACAGCTGTTTGAGGCGGTGGGCCTGCACGAGGAGGTGGTCAAGCTGTGCTTTACCGGCACCGTCTCCCGCATTCAGGGTGCCCGCTTCGAGGATTTGGAAAACGATCAAAAAGAACTGGCGCGGGTGGCCTGGCTCAAGCACAAACCCATCCAGCAGGGCGGCTTGCTCAAATTCGTCCATGGCGGCGAGTACCACAGCTACAACCCCGAGGTGGTGAATACCCTGCGCCGGGCGGTGCAAACGGGTGATTACAGGATCTACCAGGACTACGCCACTCATGTGAACCAGCGTCCGGTGAGTGCCCTTCGCGATCTGTTCAAGCTGCGCGGTGCCGCCCGGCCTGTTCCGCTGGATGAAGTGGAGCCGGTGGAGGCCATCGTCAGGCGCTTCGACAGTGCCGCCATGTCCCTGGGTGCCCTCTCGCCCGAGGCCCACGAAGCCCTGGCCATTGCCATGAACCGCCTCGGTGGCCGTTCCAACTCTGGCGAAGGCGGTGAAGATGCGCGCCGCTTTGGTACGGAAAAAGTCTCCAAAATCAAGCAGGTGGCCTCGGGCCGCTTCGGGGTGACGCCGCACTATCTGGTCAACGCCGAAGTGCTGCAAATCAAAGTGGCCCAGGGCGCCAAGCCCGGCGAGGGGGGGCAGCTGCCCGGCCACAAGGTCAACGGCCTCATTGCCCGTTTGCGTTTCGCCCGCCCTGGAGTGGCGCTGATCTCGCCGCCACCCCACCATGACATCTACTCCATCGAGGATCTGGCCCAGCTCATTTTCGATTTGAAGCAGGTCAATCCCGGGGCCCTGGTGTCGGTGAAACTGGTCTCCGAGCCGGGAGTGGGCACCATCGCCGCCGGCGTGGCCAAGGCCTACGCCGACCTCATCACCATCGCCGGTCACGACGGCGGCACCGGCGCCAGCCCGCTCACCTCGGTGAAATACGCCGGCTGTCCCTGGGAGCTGGGCCTGTCCGAAACCCAGCAGGCGCTGCGCGCCAACAATCTGCGCGGCAAAGTGCGGTTGCAGACCGATGGTGGCCTGAAAACTGGGCTGGATGTCATCAAGGCCGCCTGTCTGGGGGCGGAGAGTTTCGGTTTTGGCACCGGCCCCATGATTGCGCTGGGCTGCAAGTATTTGCGCATCTGCCATCTCAACAATTGCGCCACCGGGGTGGCCACCCAGGACGAGGTGTTGCGCCGGCAGCATTTCATCGGCCTGCCGGAGATGGTGATGAACTATTTCCGTTTCATCGCCCAGGAGATTCGCGAGCATCTGGCGGCCCTGGGCGTGCGTTCCCTGGCTGAGATCATCGGCCGCACAGACTATCTGGCGTTGCGCGAGGGCCAGACGCCCAAGCAGCAGCGGCTTGATCTCAGCCCCATCCTGTCCGATGCCGCGGTACCTGCGGACAAGCCGCGCCACTGCATGGCGCCCCGCAATGCGCCCTGGGACAAGGGCGAGTTGGCGGAGGAGATGGTGCGTGCGGCCCTGCCTGCCATCGAAGCCAAAAGCGGCGGCACCTACCGCTACGCTGTGCGCAATGTGCACCGCGCCATCGGCGCGCGCCTGTCCGGTGAAATCGCCAAGCGCCACGGCAACCAGGGCATGGCGGGCTCGCCCATCGAGTTGCGTCTCACGGGTACCGCGGGGCAGAGCTTCGGCGTGTGGAACGCCGGCGGTCTGCACATGTATCTGGAAGGCGACGCCAACGACTACGTGGGCAAGGGCATGGCCGGCGGCAAGCTGGTGGTTCACCCGCCCGCGAACAGCAGCTTTGAGTCGCGCAGCACCACCATCATCGGCAACACCTGCCTTTATGGCGCCACCGGGGGCAAGCTGTTCGCCGCGGGCCTGGCGGGCGAGCGCTTCGCCGTGCGCAACTCCGGGGCCCAGGCGGTGGTGGAGGGCTGCGGTGACCACGGCTGTGAATACATGACCGGCGGCGTGGTCACCGTGCTGGGCGAGACCGGCATCAATTTTGGTGCCGGCATGACCGGCGGTTTCAGTTTCGTGCTGGATTTGGACAAAGGCTTCGTGGACCGCTACAACCACGAGCTGGTGGACATTCACCGCCTCACCACCGAGCCCATGTCCGCCCACCGGGCTTATCTGCGGCAAATGATCGAAGAGTTCGCCGCGGAGACCGGCAGCGCCTGGGGGCGGAAGATTCTTGACGACTTCGGCAACTATCTGTCCCACTTCTGGCTGGTGAAACCCAAGGCAGCGGAGATTGAAACCCTGCTCGACACGCTGCGCCAGGCCGCTTGATTTGTGCCGCGGAGGATGCCGGTGTGCACGGCGTGTTGAAACGGGGCCATGACTGACCTTTCCGTGTTCTTAAGTGGTGACAAAAAATGAGTTCCACACCCATGACCAAGAATTTTGAATTTCTTGAAATTCCCCGCCAGGACCCGGCCAAAAAAGCCGTGCCGGTGCGCATTCGTGAATACAAAGAGATTTACGGCCAGTTCGACCCGGAAGCCGCCGGCCATCAGGCATCCCGTTGCCTTGCCTGCGGCAACCCGTACTGCGAGTGGAAGTGCCCGGTGCACAACTACATTCCCAACTGGCTGAAGCTGCTTGCTGAGGGGAATATCTTCGCAGCGGCGGAGCTGTCTCATCGCACCAACTCCCTGCCGGAGATCTGTGGCCGGGTGTGTCCCCAGGACCGACTGTGCGAAGGTGCCTGCACCCTGAACGACGGCTTTGGCGCTGTCACCATCGGCGCCATTGAAAAATACATCACCACCGAAGCGCTCAAGCGCGGCTGGCGGCCCGACATGTCGCAAGTGGTGGCCACAGGAAAAAAAGTGGCCATTGTCGGCGCCGGTCCCGCGGGGTTGGCCTGCGCTGATGTGTTGGTGCGCAACGGCGTCAAGCCGGTGGTGTTCGACCGCTATCCCGAAATCGGCGGCCTGCTTACCTTCGGCATTCCCGAATTCAAGCTGGAAAAGAAAGTGGTGCGGGTGCGGCGCAACATTCTGGAAGAGATGGGTGTCAGATTCGTGCTGGGCACCGAAGTGGGCAGGGACGTCGCCTTCCAGCAGTTGCTGGACGAGTACGATGCCGTGTTCCTTGGCATGGGCACCTACACCTCGATGAAAGGGGGCTTTTCCGGCGAGGACCTGCCCGGGGTGTTCGAAGCCCTGCCCTATCTGATTTCCAACGTAAATCATTGTCTGGGACTGGAGCAGGATCCGGCGGACTTCATCGACATGAAAGGCCAGCGGGTGGTGGTGCTGGGCGGCGGTGACACCGCCATGGATTGCAACCGCACCGCTGTTCGCCAGGGCGCCGCCAGCGTCACCTGCGCCTATCGCCGCGACGAGGAAAACATGCCCGGCAGTGCGCGCGAAGTGGCCAATGCCAAGGAAGAAGGCGTGCAGTTTTTGTGGCACCGCCAGCCGGTGGCGGTGGTGGGGGATGGCAGGGTGGAAGGGGTGAAAGTGGTCACCACCAAGCTGGGTCCACCGGACGCCCGCGGCCGTCGCACCCCGGAAGTGGTCTCCGGCTCGGAAGAAATCATTCCCGCCGACCGCGTCGTCATCGCCTTCGGTTTCCGCCCCAGTCCGGCGCCGTGGCTGGCCGATTTCGGTGTCGAGACCGATGAGCGGGGCCGGGTCAAAGCATCGCGGCAGGGCGCGTACAAATACCAAACCACCAACCCCAAAATCTTTGCCGGGGGCGACATGGTGCGGGGTTCCGATCTGGTGGTCACCGCCGTCTTTGAAGGCCGCGGCGCGGCGGAAGGTATATTGGATTATTTGGGCGTGCAAACTATATTTGCCTCAAAGTATGGCATTGTCGCCAGCAAGAGCGGCTAAAGTTGGCTTTGTATGTCCGATAATAAAAAAGACAACCAACTTTCCGGAGAGCAGCGTTTTCATCTTTGGGTGATGCTGGTTGGTCGTGGTGCCAGTATTCTGATGTTCGGAATCAAAGCCGCGGTTGCAATAAGTTTCGTTCTTGGCCTGGCGCATATCGTTCATGCCTTCGCTGGGAGAGCCACCAGCGCTGATTTGAACCTCAATATTGATGCGGAAGGTGACCTTTTTGTCCGATTCTGGTCGGGCTTCGACGAGGCATGTAAATGGGCCTGGCAGTGGTGTCTATGTTGTACGGCCTTTTTGAGCGGGAGCTGCGCCGTCGTAAAACGAAATACTTGCAAGATCGGATTATAAAGTTGGAAGAGCGGCTTGACCCGAACAGAGAGTCAAGTGGTCTTACTCCACGAGGTGAAACCCGCCCGGAGGACAAAGCATGAGCGATCTTGAAATCAGCGCTTTTTTCGCTTTGTTTACGCTTGGTCTGGGGTTTTTATTTTTTTATTGGGTGTGGCAACAATATGTCATCGATTCAACGCGCCAACAGCTTTTTGAGTTGCGCGATGCACTTTTTGATTTAGCTTCCGATGGAGAGATTTCGTACGATAGTGAAGCCTATGTTATCTTGAGAAAGATGTTTAATACCTATATCCGATTCGCACATGAACTGAATTGGATCCATGTTGTTGCGTATATGATGCTGGCGCGTCAGAAACGTGGCGAAATCAGCCGGAGCGCCTTGCGGGTCGAACACCTCATCAAAGAGATACTGGATCGGCGCGCTCGCAAGAAAGTGGAAGAGATGGTTGCTCAGCTACACATGGTTTCCATGTGGCATATCGTTAGAAGATCCTTGTTGTTGATGTTGATGGTGCCGATTGTTTTCATAATCTCTTTCTTTTTTATGGCCAGCGCAAATGTAGTGGCAAAGCTGTATAAAAAGCTTGGCGTTATTCTGGATGCAAAGGCCTATTCAGAAGCAACGAGCTAGTCACCGGTTCCCGCCGTAACTCATTTTCCGCTGTTATGGTAGTTTCATATAAGAATTGGACTCCATGAACGTTCTGAAAAACGACCGTTTCCTGCGCGCCCTGCTGCGCCAGCCCGTGGACCGCACGCCTGTTTGGATCATGCGCCAGGCGGGCCGCTATTTGCCCGAATACCGCGCCACGCGGGAAAAAGCCGGGTCTTTCATGAACCTGTGCACCAACCCCGAGCTGGCCTGCGAAGTCACCTTACAGCCCCTGGAGCGCTTCGAGCTGGATGCGGCGATTTTGTTTTCCGATATCCTCACCGTGCCCGATGCCATGGGCTTGGGGCTGGAGTTCGTCGCCGGTGAAGGCCCGCAATTCAAGCGCCCCGTGCGCAGCGCCGCGGACGTGGAAAAACTCCCCGTGCCCGATCCCGAAAGTGAGCTGCGCTACGTGATGGACGCCGTGCGGCTGATCCGCCGCGAACTGCGCGGCCGGGTGCCCTTGATCGGTTTTTCCGGCAGCCCCTGGACCCTGGCCACTTACATGGTGGAAGGCAGCGGCAGCAAGGAATACGCCCACGTCAAAGGCATGCTGTTCGACCGGCCCGGGCTGCTGCACGCCTTGCTGGACAAAACCGCCCAATCGGTAACGGCTTATCTCAACGCCCAGATTGCCGCCGGCGCCCAGGCCGCGATGATTTTCGACACCTGGGGCGGTGTGCTCAGCCCGCGGGATTATCAGGAATTCTCCCTGCGTTACATGGCCCAGATCGTGGACGGCCTGAGCCGCGAAAACGACGGCCGCCGTGTGCCGGTGATTTTGTTCACCAAAGGCGGTGGCGCCTGGCTGGAAGCCATGGCCGCCACCGCTTGTGACGCACTGGGTCTGGACTGGACCGTGGACATCGGCGCTGCCCGCGCCCGCGTTGGCGATCGGGTGGCGCTGCAGGGCAATATGGACCCTTGCGTGCTCTACGCTTCCCCCGAACGCATTCGCAGTGAGGTGGCCACCATTGTGCAAGCCTACGGCAAGGGCAGCGGGCATGTGTTCAACCTGGGGCACGGTATTCACCAGCACATCAATCCCGAGCACGTGAAAGTGTTGGTGGACGCGGTGCATGAATTGAGCGAGCCGTATCACACTTAAGGTGCGTACCGCATTTTCGAGCAGCAGAGTCACGATGATCGAACACTTCGAACCCCTGCGTAACATGGAAGCCTTTACGGAAGACATGTTCAACCGCATTATCGATTTCCAGGAACGCAAGCATCCGGCCTGGGATGAGAGTTTGTCTTTTGCCGAGCGCATCAAGGGCTTGCCGCTGCACAACCTGGTGTTCAGTAACCCCGACCGTGATCCTGCCAGATTCGGCCCCACGGTGGCGCCGTATTTTCCCCTGCGGGACGAGATACGCCGTATCGTGGCTTACGCCAGACAAGTGGCCGAAGCGCCGGTGTTTTGCGATGTGCACGCGGGCAACGGTTTCATCGGCAGTTTGATTGCTCAGGAAGAGGTCAACGTGATCGGCGTGCGCGATCCTTCTGCCAAGCCCAATCAAATCCGCGATTTTTACGACCGCGAGCGTTACCAGATGCGGGAGACGGCCATCGCAGCCATCGACTTTGCTTTCGATGTGGCTTTCTCCTCCTGGATGCCTTCGGGTAAAAACTACACGCCGGAGATCGTGAAACACCGGCCCAAGCTCATCGTCTTCGTGCATACCCAACACATCAACGAAGAGACCGGCGAACCCCAGACCGGCGTGCCCGAGGCCTTTACCGACTTGCCCGAGCACTACACCCTGATCCATGAGTGGGGCACCATCCGGCCCAGGGACTTGTTCCACGAAATCTGGGGCGACCTCACCCCCAGCATCGAAGAGACCCGCTATACCAAGGTTTACACCGACGTTCCTTACGTTGATATTTCGGTGCCTGATTACCTGCCCCCCGCCCATCCCTACGATTGGGAAAAAGAGCTGGAAATGGCCTTGCTGGCTTTGCAGGCCAAGGAGCATTTGCGCGCCCAGGGGATGATCTAGCCCGCGGACTCCGCCGGCAAAGAGCACGCATGCCTACAGGCCGGTGGCATGGCCCTCGCCGCGAGGGGGCAAGGCCGTTGTTGTTCTATAAAGGTCCATATATTCCGTCCGATAGCTCTTTTACGCAAACCAGGGCGCAAGGCGGTAGCGGGCGCCCTTGACCACAATCACAATCGGTGGCGAGGCATGAACATCGCGCCCAATATGAGCCGCCTGGATCAGTCTTTCCGCTTCGTCGCCGGCTCGTTCCTGGTTTACATCGGGTTTGTCCACGGGGGTGTGTTTGCCGACCCGGTATCGTCGGTACTGGTGGGGGTGTTCGGTCTGGCCAATGTGACCGCCGCCGTGATGCGCCACTGCTACTTTTACCGCTTCGCCGGCATCGACACCCATTGTGCCAGCGCCACCTTGCCGTTCCGCTCCCAATTGCTGTGGTCGTTTATCGCCGTTGCCGCCTTGGTGTTGCTCGTCTTCGGCGGTGTCAGTTACTACCTGGCGCTGGATTCCGGAGGCTTGAAACAGGCGGCGTTGTGGCATGATTTTGCCGCCGGCCGGGCGGCCGGCCTGTCTGCAGCGTCTGACGCCCCGGCCCTGGCGGTGCAGCTGCGCCGGGTAGACTACGCTCCTGTGGACAACGAGCTGACGGCGGTGGTGGATAGTGCGGGACAAGCCCTCACCGGCCCGCCTCTGACGGCGTTCCCGGATGTGGGTCAGCCGCTGTTCCTGCCCGGTGCCAGCGAGGCGGCCCGCCATCGCTTCGGTTATGTGCGGCGCAAGGCGCATGTGTTGCTGTGGGCGACGGCGCCGGTTCCCGGCAGCGGGCTGACGCTGGTCACTCTCCATCGCGCCCGTCCCATCGCCACGGAATTGCTGGAAACCCTGGGCATGCGGCTCCTGGTGACGGCGGGACTGGTGATCTGGATCGCCATCTGGGGGGCCTTGATACTGTCCCGGGCTATGGCCCTGCGATTGGAAAAGCACCAACAAGCCATGCTCCATCAGGCCATGCACGATCCCCTCACCGGTCTGCCCAACCGTGCCCAACTCTATCGCCGCTTGTCGCTGCTGGCGGCGGGTGATTCACCAGCGTTCACGCTGATCGTGATGGATCTGGATCGCTTCAAGGACATCAACGACACCCTGGGCCACGATTGCGGCGACCGTTTGCTACAAGGTATTGGCGCCCGCCTGGGCAACGCGCTGGCCGGGGATGAAATGGTGGCCCGCCTGGGGGGGGATGAATTCGCCGTATTGATCCCTGGGCTCGACCACAGCGCGGCGTTCACGCGGGCAAAAGAAATGCAGGCGGTTCTGAGGCAACCCTTTCCTTTAAGTGGCATCGACATTGTCGTCGATGCCAGTTTGGGCCTGGCCCATTACCCGGACCAGGGGCGTGATGCCCGTGTGCTGATCCAGCGGGCGGAAGTGGCCATGTACCACGCCAAGCAGCACCATTTGGGCTGTGTGGCCTATTCGGCCGAGCTGGATCCGTACACGGTGCGACGTCTGACCATTATGGGCGACTTGCAGCGTGCCATCGAGGAGGATCAGCTTGTGCCCTACTACCAGCCCAAGGTCAACCTGCGTTATCAGCGCACCGAGGGGGTGGAAGTGCTGCTGCGCTGGCGCCATCCGGTCCTGGGTCTGCTCGGGCCGGAAGACTTCATTCCCCTGGCCGAACAAAGCGCCCTGATCCGGCCCCTGACGGAATGGGTCCTGAACGCCGCCCTCTGCCAGTGCCGCGCCTGGCGGGAGGCGGGTATGGGTCTGGGCGTGGCGGTGAATCTTTCGCCCAAAAACCTGCATGATGTCTGTCTGCCGGTCAAGGTGGCTGCATTGCTGGAACGGTGGCAGGTGCCGCCTTCCGCCCTGACCCTGGAGATTACCGAAACCGCTCTTATGGCGGATCCGCGCCACGCCCTGAAAATCCTCACCCAGCTGCACACCATGGGTGTCAAGTTGTCCATAGACGATTTCGGCACCGGCTACTCCTCCCTGGTGTACCTGAAAGAATTGCCGGTCTCCGAGATCAAAATCGACCGGTCTTTTGTGTTGGACATGCTTCACGATGACAACGATGCCGTTATCGTCCATTCCACGTTGGATTTGGGTCACAACCTGGGTTGCCGGGTGGTGGCGGAAGGGGTGGAGAATGACGCCACCCTGGAGCGATTGCGCCAATTGGGTTGCGATTCGGTGCAAGGCTATTATTTCAGCCATCCCCTGCCCGTGGCGCAGTTCGAGGACTGGCTCAAAACCACGTCTTGGCCCGGCGTTCCGCTGGCTGCGGGTCAGGCTGCGGCGGGTTCCCGTTCCCGCTACGTCCGTTCCTGAAACCGCTTCTGCCACAGTGGCAAAATACGGCTATAATGGCTTCACCCAATCTCGGCCATGGACCATAACAACAAGAAAAGGAAGCACTATGCTGAGGGAAGGCCGCGAACACGAACGCAAGCATCTCACCGTCGAGCACGACGACACCTGTTTTTACATCGAAACCCCCACCGGGCAGTGGCCGTGTGACGACATTTCCAATGTGACAGTTCACGGCGCCGGTGTCCGTTTGCCTGTCTTTCTGGCGGTGGGCACGGCGATGGTGCTGGATTGCCACCTGGGTGAACATCACGTCCGCGTCCAGGGGCTGGTCATGTGGTGCCGGTCCGAAGACAGCCGCTGTGGCGACAGCGCGTATCGCGTCGGCTTGCGCTTCAATCCCCGGGATGTTCGCAACAGTTCCTTGCTGTTTTTGGCGCTACGGTCCTACGGCTAGCCGGCTTTGCGCCTGTTTTGGGAGCCCGCCGCTTGGCGGGCGTGTCCCGCCCTACAGAAATGTCCACCCGGGGCCGATATCTCCGGCTGTAGCACTTTGACGAGAAGGGAACGCTATGGTTGAAAACCAACGCCGTCACGACCGGCACACGCTGCGGACGGAAGAAATAGAAGGCCGGTTCAAGCTGAACGTTGCAGGCGAGTGGCATCCCTTGATGCGTATCAACGATGTGTCCGTCTCGGGCATGGGGCTGTATTTCGCCGCGCCCCTGGAGGCGGGCACGCCGGTCAAGGTGTCTTATGAGGCGGACGACATGCATGTAATGGTCTCCGCCACCGTGGTCTGGCACAGCCCGGATGACACTGCGGAAGACGGTGTCCCCAGCTACCGCCTGGGGCTGCAATTCAATCCCTTGGACGCCGATACCAATGTATTGATGTTCATGGCCTTGAGAAAATATCTGGACGCGTTCGAATAGCGGGTTCAGGCCCTGCTGAGCCCGCGCGGTCAATACCACTCCTCTGCCGCGGCACTTACCGCCTCCCTGGCGATGATCACCCGGTTGCGTCCGGCCGATTTGGCTTCGTACAGCGCCCGGTCCGCGTGTCCCACCAGCACTTCGCCGCGGGGTTGGGCGTCCAGATCCATGGGCTGCCGCGGACAATAGGCCGCCACGCCAATGGACAGGGTCACCTGGAAGGGAAGGCCGTCCTGGGTGGCAAAACGGTGGCAGGCTACATTGTCGCGGATGCGTTCGGCCACCTCCGCCGCCTCGGCGGCCCGCAGCCGCGCCAGCAGAGCGGCGAATTCCTCCCCGCCGTAGCGGGACAGCACGTCACTGCCCCGGAGCTGGGCCCGGATCAGGGCCGCCACTTCCCGCAGCACCTGGTCGCCGGTCTGGTGGCCGTAGTTGTCGTTGACCTTCTTGAAATGATCCACGTCCAGCAGTAGGCAGCTCAGCGGCAGGCCGTCGCGGGCGGCGCGGTCCAGTTCCTCGGTGAGGCGCTGGTCGAAAAAGCGCCGGTTGTTGATGGCGGTGAGGGTGTCGGTCAGCCCCTGGCGCTTGAGGCGTTCCAGGTTGGTGGCGTTCTCCACGCAAATGGCCACCACCGCTGCCAGGTGTTCGAGAAAATCCGTGCGCACCCCCTTGACAAAGCGTTCGGCGTTGTAACTGCCGATGTTCAGGCTGCCGATCAGCTTGCCACGGCGCACCAGGGGCAGCAGGGCCACACTCTTGGGGGCGCGGCGGGTGGCGCCGAACAGGGCGGCGTGGTGCTGGGGCTGGTAGGGGCCCAGATAGGCGAACAGGGAGACGGGAAACATCACATCCAGATCGTTGGGGTGGGCGGCGAAGCTCAAGGCGGGATGGTCCGCCAGATTCACCCCTTCCTCTTCCAGAATGCGGCGGATTTCGTATTCCGGGTCCAGCAGCAGCAGGGTGACGAGATCCCAGTGGAACACGGCCGGATCCGGGTAGAGCACGTTCTGGATCAGCTCGAACAGGGAGTTGAGGCTGATCAGGCGCAGCTCGTGGGTTTGAAAGCGCCGCAGCTTGGCCTCGTTGCGGTGGGCCTGGGCGATGTAATCGTCCAGGCGCCGGCGCAGCATTTTGTTTTCAGCGTAGAGGTCTTTGGCCATGGCAGGGGGTGAGCCGGGGGACGTTTCGAGACTTTCTCAGCATAGCACAGCGTCCGGCGGGAGGCGGCTGCGGGAATCCGATATAATCCGCCCCTGCCCGGCGCGGCCCCAACCGAGATGTCCATGACCCGACCCCCTTATGCCCTGCGCGGCCTGCTGGCCCTGGCCATTGTGCTGGGCTGTTACTACCATCTGGGCGCCGTGCCCCTGTTCGATCTGGACGAAGGGGCCTTCAGCGAGGCCACACGGGAGATGTTGCTGCGGGGGGATTTGATCTCCCCCTATTTGAATGGCGTCCCCCGCTTCGACAAGCCGGCCTTTATCCACTGGTTGCAGGCGGCCGGCGTGAGTCTGCTGGGGTGGAACGAGTTCGCCCTGCGCCTGCCTTCCGCCGTGGCGGCGACCCTGTGGCTGGGGGTGGTGTATGCCGCCGTGCGACGCCTGCGGGACGAGCGAAGCGCCCTGTGGGCCGCTTTCACCATGGCCGCCTCCCTGGAGATTTCGGTGATGGCCAAAGCCGCCACCGCCGATGCCCTGCTGAATCTGTTCATCACCAGCGCCATGCTCAGCGCTTTTTTGTATTTCCGCCTGGGCCGGCCGGCTTACCTCTACGCCACTTACGCAGCCATGGCCCTGGGTTTTCTCACCAAGGGGCCGGTGGCCGTGGTGATCCCCCTGGCCACGACGTTTTTGTTTTATCTGAGTGAGCGCCGCCTGGGCGACTGGTGGCGGGCGGTGCTGCATCCCCGGGGCCTGGTGCTGTTCGCCCTCATCGCCCTGCCCTGGTATGTGGTCCAGTATGCCAAGGAGGGGGAGGCCTTCATTCAGGGCTTCTTTTTTAAGCACAATCTCAGTCGCTTTCAGGATCCCATGGAGGGTCACAGCGGCAGCCTGTTTTACTACCTGCCGGTGATCCTCATCGGCGTGCTGCCCTACACCACGGTGCTGCTGGTGACCCTGGCGCGGGGCCGGGCCATCCTCCGTGATCCCCTGGGGCGTTATCTGGCCATCTGGTTTGTTTTCGTGCTGGTGTTGTTTTCGCTCTCCGGCACCAAGCTGCCCCACTACATTGTCTACGGTTATACCGCCCTGTTCGTGTTGATGGCGCTGTGGGGGGAGCCCTGGCCCCGTCGGGGCTGGCTGCTGCTGCCGCCTTTGTTGCTGTTTGTGTTGTTGCTGGTTCTGCCGGAGCTGCTCACTGCGGCGCTGCCCTATGTCAGGGATGCTTTCGCCCGCAGCATGCTGGCGGAGGCTGCGGCCGAGTTCAGCGCGGCGTACCGCGTCTATTTTGCCCTGGCCGCCCTGGCCATGGCAGGACTGATGCTGTGGCGGCCCATTGCGCCCCGCCAAGCCCTGGCAGCGGCGGGTCTGGCCACTGTGTTCGGCCTGGCCCAGTATGTGATCCCGGTGGTGGCCGCCGTGCAGCAAGCGCCCATCAAGGAAGCGGCACTGCTGGCCAGGGCCCGTGCTGAGCGGGTGGTGATGTGGCGCTTGAACACCCCCAGTTTCAGTGTCTACAGTGAGCGCCTGGTGGCCCGGCGGGCGCCCCGCGCGGGCGAGGTGGTGCTGACCAAAGCCCTTTATCTGGCCGATCTGGGTGAGGTGGAGGTGCTGTATCAGAAACACGGCATCGTGTTGGCCCGCGTCAGTGCCGTGCCCTGAGGACTGAACCGGCCGGACATGGACCTAAACACCCTGCAACCCTTGCTGGACTGGATTGCCGCCCACCCCACCTGGGCGGGGGTGGCGGTGTTGCTCATCGCCATGGCGGAGTCCATGTTGATTCTCGGCGTGTTGGTTCCCGGCGCCCTGATGATGTTCGGTGCCGGCGCCCTGGTGGGGGCCGGCAAGCTGCCGATGGTGGAGACCTTGCTGTGGGCCATGGCCGGCGCCGTGGCCGGCGACAGTGTCAGCTTCTGGATCGGCCGTTATTTCAAGGAGCGCCTGAAACGCGTCTGGCCGTTCAAGCATCACCCCAGCATGATAGCGCGCAGCGAAGCCTTTTTTCAGCGCCATGGGGGCAAGAGCGTGTTGTTCGGCCGCTTCGTCGGGCCGGTGCGGGCGGTGATTCCCGCCGTGGCCGGCATGATGGGCATGCCCCCGGGACGCTTTTTGTTCGTCAACGTTGTCTCCGCCATCCTGTGGGCGCCCTCCTACATCCTGCCGGGGGTATTGTTCGGTGCCTCCCTGGGCCTGGCGGCCCAAGTGGGCATGCGCCTGGCGCTGTTTTTGTTGGTCATCGTGATCGTCCTGTGGCTCACCGTGTGGCTGGCGCGGCGCCTGTTTTCCCTGTTGCAGCCCCATGCCGCGGCATTGATGGAGCGCCTGCTGAGCTGGGGCCGGCGGCATCCCTACCTGGGAGGCTTCGTCACTGCCGCCTTGGATCCGCGCTGCCCCGAAGCGCCGGGCCTGGCGGCGGCGGGGGCGTTTTTGGTGGTGACCGCCTGGACCGTCATGTCCCTGGGGGGGTTGTTGGACAAGGCGCCGCCCAGCGCCACGGACACCAGTGTGTTCAACCTGTTGCAGGGCCTGCGCACCCCCTGGGCTGACCGCATCATGCTGGCCATCAGCGCCCTGGGTGAGCCATTGGTGCTGGGGGTGGTGCAAGGGGGGGGGCTGCTGTGGCTGCTGTGGCGCCGGCGCATATTGCCAGCCTTGCACTGGCTGGCCGCCGGTGGCTTTGCCCTGGTGCTGGCTTTTGCCCTGCAGGGCCGGGCCCCTTCGCCCCTGGGTCCGGAGGTGCCCTGGTGGGACAGCAGCCCGCTGGTGCTGGTCTGCGGGGTGCTGGGATTTTTGGCGGTGATGATGGCCCCCGGCATCCGCAGCAGTTTGCGCTGGTTGGTTTATGCCGGCGCCGGTGCGGCGGTGGTGGCCGTGGCCGTGGCCCAGCTCTATCTGGGTGGCCTGTGGTTTTCCCAGGCCCTGGCCGGCATGGTGCTGGGGGTGGCCTGGGTGGTGCTGCTGGGGGCGGCCTATCGGCGCCACAGTGACCGCCCCCTGGCACCAGCGCCCCTGGGGGGAGTGGTGGCGCTCAGCCTGGTGGTGGCCGCCGGGGTTTATGGCAGCGACTATCTTGAGGGGGGCGGCAGCCGCTATCAGCATCCGGTCCGGGAAATCCGCCTCGGCAGCGCGGCCTGGCAGGCGGGCGCCTGGCAACGCCTGCCCAGCCACCGGCGCGACCTGGAAGGTGAATTCGAACAGCCCCTGACCCTGCAGTGGGCCGGTGATTTGAGCGCCATTCGTGCCGCACTGCTGGCCCGGGGCTGGCGGGAACCTGTTGCTCTGACGCCCGTCAATGCCGTGCGCTGGCTGCAGCCGGATCCGCCCCTGGAAGATTTGCCTGTGCTGCCCCAGGTGCACGACGGCCGCCACGAGGCTTTGCTGCTGATCCGGCCCCTGCCCGGGACGGACCGGGAAGCGGCGCTGCGCTTGTGGCCCACTGCGGTGCGTGTGGACGGGGCCGGGCGCCCCCTGTGGGTGGGTAATGTGTCCACCTTGCAGGCCTACCGGCCCCTGCCCTGGCTCACCGTGCCTGTGACGGGCGAGGACTTCACCACCCCCTTGAGCCGCCTGGCGCGGGAGCTGGCAGACTGGCAGCGGCGGTGGGTGGACGGTCCCGGTGGCCGCCGCACCCTGCTAGTATTTCCGCCGTGAAAAACAAACCCTTCATCAGCCGGCTGGGCTTCGCTCTGGAAGGATTGAGGGCGGCCTTTCGCACCGAGCGCAGCTTCCGCACCCAGGCGGCGGTGGCGGCAGCCTTGTTGGCGCTTCTGGCGCTGTTGCAACCGCCGCCCCTGTGGTGGGCCCTGGCGGGGGTGATGGTGGCCCTGGTGCTGGCTGCCGAACTCATCAACACCGCTCTGGAGGGCCTCGCTGATCACCTGCACCCGGAGCGCCATCCGCAGATCAAACTGGTCAAGGACTGTGCTGCGGGTGCCGTGCTGGTGCTGAGCGTGGGGGCCTTATGGGTGGGGCTGTGGATGTTGTGGTCCTTGTGGTCGGGCGGGGCGTAGCCGATGTTGCCTCCGCGCCGGGTTCAGCTTGCAGCTTTCAGTGGGCGGCGGGGGAGACGGGGTTTTGGTGAGCGGTATCGATATTGTTTTCCAGAGGAGGCGCTGGTCTGCCTGCTCTTTTCAAACACCGCCGTCATCCTGCCGCGCCCGCCACATGCCCACCAGCCGCTCCAGCCGCACCATGGGATCGTTCAGTTGCAGCAGGTATTGTTTCTGGGCGGCGTCCAGGGGGGTCCAGTCCGCCAGCCGGGCCAGCAGCAGTGTGGCGTCGTGGGCGGGCCAGTCGCTGTCTGTGGTGTCGCCGGCGGGGAAAGCGTTTTCCCACAGGTCGCGCAGTGCCGTCAGCAGCGGTGGCGGCACGGGCGCGGCGGGGGTTTCCTCCAGCAGCGCCACCTCGGCGCGCAGAAGCCGGTCGCGTTCCACCTGCCGGGACAGGATGCGGAAGCGGCGGTGGCCCAGCACGGTGATGGCGAGCACACCGTCTTCTCCCGCTTGCCAGTCTGATATCTCCACTACGGTGCCCACGTCGTACGGCAGGGCCGGGGCACCGGCTTCCCGGCCTTCTTTGATGAGGCACACGCCGAAGCCGCTGCCCTCACGCATGCAACGGCTGAGCATGTCGAGATAACGTGGTTCGAACAGGCGTAAGTCCAGGCGTCCCCCCGGAAACAACACGCAGTGCAGCGGAAACAGGGGGAGCGTGGTGGTGGACATGCTTATCCCCAGCGCGCGACGAGCTCGTGCTCCAGATGCAGCTGGTCCAGTATCCTGGCGACGATGAAGTCCACCAAGTCTGCCACCTTGTCGGGGCGGTGATAAAAGCCCGGCGAGGCGGGGAGGACGGTGGCACCCATGCGGGCCAGTTTGAGCATGTTTTCCAGGTGAATGACCGAGTAGGGCGCTTCCCGCGGGACCAGAATGAGCGGGCGCCTTTCTTTCAGCACCACGTCGGCCGCCCGTTCCAGCAAATCGTTGCTGTGGCCCTGGGCGACCGCGGCCAGGGTGCCGCTGGTGCAGGGGCAGATGACCATGGCGCGGGGTACGCTGGAGCCGCTGGCCAGCGGGGCGGTCCATTGATCGCGGCCGAAGACGGTGAGTTGACCGGGGCGGGCGCCGTAGTGTTTGCTTAAGCTTGCTGCCATGGCGGTGGGACGGGCGGGGAGTTTCCGGTCGGTTTCCATGCTGATGACCACCCGGGCCGCCGCCGAGACCAGGAAATACACCTGCTGGTCCAATTGCAGCAGGCATTCCAGCAGGCGCAGGCCATAGGCGGCGCCGGAAGCGCCGGTCATGGCCAGGGCAATGGCATGGCGGCTCATGGTCCCCCCAATGCTTCGAGCAGGCGTTCGTGGATGCCGCCAAAAGCGCCGTTGCTCATCACCAACACGTGGTCGCCGCTGCGGGCCGATGCCAATACGGCGGCCACAATGGCGGAGACATTGTCGAAAACCTGCGCCGGGGCCGGGCTGCTCCGGGCCACGCCGTGGATGTCCCAGGTCAGATCCGGCGGCTGGAAAATCAATACTTCGTCGGCGCCGGCAAAGGCCGCAGCCAGGCTGTTTTGATGTACGCCCATGCGCATGGTGTTGGAGCGTGGTTCGAGGATGGCGACGATACGGCCGGCCTGGCCTACCCGGCGCCGCAGCGCCGCCACCGAAGCTGAAACCGCGGTGGGGTGATGGGCGAAGTCGTCGTAGACCGTCACGCCACGCGCCTCGCCCCGCCGCTCCAGGCGGCGCCGGACTCCGGTGAAGGCCGGCAGGGCCGCCAGGGCCTGCCGGGGGGGTACTCCGGCGTGGCGGGCCGCTGCCACCGCAGCCAGGGCGTTGTGCACATTGTGGGCGCCCCATTGTGTCCAGCTCACATCGCCCTGCGACTCCCGGCCCCAAAACAGCTCGAAACGGCTGCCGTCCGGCTCCAGCAGGCGGGCCGTCCATGTACCGTCACGGGGCGTTGCATCCACCGCGAAGCGTTCTACCGGTGTCCAGCAGCCTTGCTGCAGCACCCGGCCGAGGGCCTCATCGCCGGTGGGGGCCAGGAGCAGGCCGGTGCCGGGCACGGTGCGGACGAGATGATGAAATTGCCTCTCGATGGCGGCAAGATCAGGAAAAATATCGGCGTGATCGAACTCCAGGTTGTTCAAAACGGCAGTGCGCGGCCGGTAGTGGACGAACTTGGAGCGTTTGTCAAAAAAGGCGCTGTCGTACTCGTCCGCCTCCACCACAAAGAAAGGTGCCTCGCCCAGGCGGGCGGAGACACCGAAGTTTTGCGGCAGGCCGCCGATCAAAAAGCCCGGTTTGAGGCCGGCATAGTCCAGAATCCAGGCCAGCAGGCTGCTGGTGGTGGTCTTGCCGTGGGTGCCCGCCACGGCCAATACCCAGCGGCCCTGCAGGACGTGGTCGGCAAGAAAAGCCGGCCCGGAGGTGTATGGCAGGTCCCGGTCCAGCACATGCTCGACAGCAGCATTGCCCCGGGACAGGGCGTTGCCGATGACCACCAAGTCCGGTTCCGGTGACAAATGGGACGGCAAATACCCCGATTGTACGGCGATGCCCTCCTGCTTCAACAAGGTACTCATGGGGGGGTAGACATGGGCATCAGAGCCGCTTACTTCAAAACCGAGTTCCCGCGCCAGGAGGGCGAGCCCCCCCATGAAGGTGCCGCAGACGCCGAGCAGGTGTACGTGCATAAATTATTGATCAGTAGAATAAAACAGTCGTCAGCCGGTAGGCGATATACGCATACACCAGGGCCAGTGCCGCACCAACGTAGAACACCGTTGACAAAGCGTGGCGCAGGATGTAGGCAATCACCGCCAGATCCCAGGCCATCCAGGCCAGCAACATCAAGGCCGGCAGGCTGGCATCACTGCCAGAGGCCTGGGCGCGCTGATGCCAGGCCACCACGGGTACGGCAACCAGGCCCAGCAGGGCGCCCGTGCCGGTGAGCGCAGTCAGGGTTTGAACGAAGCGTTCGCCGAACATCCTCACCCATAACACCGCCCGCGTGAGCGCGCTGAGCAGCACCACGTCCAACAGGGCCGCAGGAAAGGCATGGGCACCGCCCAGCTGTAGCGCCGCAATCATCAGGCTTACCGCAAAATACCCAACAGCGGTGATGCCCAGCAGGGTCCACGATGCGGGCAGGTTCTGGGGCGCCGAATTGAAAGTGCAGATGGTCCAAAATGCCTTGATAAAACCTGTCAACATCCGTTCCCCGCCTTAAGCTGGCGCCGATCCCCTGCCGCCCCGTGCGTGGAGGTCCATGTGGCGCGCGCTGGTTTTAGTCCACCAAGTATAAATTCTTAGCAGGCTGAACACTAACAAAGCCTGTCTCAATCTTCTGATGGGGGGATCCCCGTGGGCGTGGTGGTTGACCTTGGGCCGTCCTCCCTGGATCATGCACCCAGCCTCGCCGTGCCCAGTGTTATGTCCCACCCACCTCGTTCCATGCCTGACCCCAAACGCGCTTTTCCGTGGCGCAATGACAATTGCTTCGAGTTACTGAGCGAGGGCGAACGGTTTCTCCCCGTCATGGTGGCCGCCATCGGTGCTGCCCGCTCCCATGTTCTGCTGGAGCTGTATTTGTTGACGTCGGGCCGGGTGTTGAACCGATTCATCGAGGCTTTGCTGGGGGCCAGCCGGCGGGGTGTGCGCTGCTGGGTTTTGGTGGACGGCTTCGGGGCCAGGGGCTTGCGGCCCCGTGATCAGGAGCGCTTGCGTCAGGCCGGCGTGGCACTGGTTTGGTACAACCCCCTGCGCTATGGTGCCCTGTTCGGCAATTTCGTGCGCGATCACCGCAAGATTCTGGTGATCGACGGGCGTGTGGCCTTCACTGGCGGATTCGGTTTTACCGATCACTTTATCCCGGCGGGGTCTGCGCGTTCGTATTGGCGCGAAGTGGCGGTGCAGGCCGAGGGACCGGTCGTGTCAGACTGGCAGGCTCTGTTTGCTGCCACGTGGAAACGGGTGACCGGCGAGACGCTCAGACTCCACGCGCCGGCGGTGGTCGTCAGTCCGGCCGGTCAGGTGGGGCGGGTGGCTTGCAGCCGGGGATTTCTGTTGCCCGATATCCAGCGTGCCTGGCTCCATCACATCAGCCGGGCCACGCGGCGGGTGTGGCTGGCCACGGCCTATTTCGTACCCTCCATGAAAATGCGCCGTGTCCTCAAACGGGCCGGTCGCCGCGGTGTGGACGTGCGCCTGTTGCTGCCCGGACCGATTACCGATCACCCGGCCGTTCGTCACGCCGGGCGCCGTTTTTACGGGCGGTTGTTGCGCCACGGTGTGCGTATCTTTGAGTACCAGCCCCGTTTTGTGCACATGAAAATCACCCTGTGCGACGATTGGGTGAGCCTGGGTTCGGCCAATGTGGACCACTGGACGGCACGCTGGAACCTGGAAGCCAACCAGGAAATCTTCGATGCCGGTTTCGCCGCTGAGGTGGCGGCCATGTTACTGCAGGATTTTGCCGCATGCCGGGAAATCACCTGGGAATACTGGTCCCACCGGCCTTGGTACCGGCGCTTGTTGGAGCGCTTCTGGGGTTGGGCGGATGTGTGGGTGTTACGGCTGTTCGGGCGGGGCCGCTTGCACCGGGCGGTAGTCAAACGCCTGGGCCGGTAAGTGTGGTGAACTTGATCTGTACTATTAACCCGGCAATTAGGATTGTCGGGTTAATAGCGCGGCACAGGGATGTGCCGCCATTGGCGCAAGTCAGTGCGAGCCCGCGAAATACCAGCCATTTCGCACAATGGCGCCCGTATTTCGCGGGCGGCAATCAAACAGGTCAGCACGACCTGTTTGATTGCCGGGTTAATAGAATATTCTGAAGTTCCATTGTTTGCCTGTCGGCGCTGAGGAGGCGTTCACCATGACCACCGAGCGACTGATCAGAATCATCGCAGGGGGGATTATACTGCTGTCCCTTCTGCTCGCCGCCCTGTTCAACGGCGTCGAACTGCTGAGCGGGCCCACCTGGCTGTGGTTTACCGCCTTCGTGGGCGCCAATCTGCTGCAGTCCGGTTTTACCTGTTGGTGCCTGATGGAAAGTTTGTTACGGAAAATGGGTGTGAAGCCCGGCTGCGGAGAGCAGAAGCGTACTCACCATTCGCCGTCTACGCCAAGGTAAACGGAAGGTTCGAGCAGGCGCTGCTGCCCCTCATCCACCATCATGCGCAGTTCCAGGCCGCCCAGTTCCATGCCCATTCCGGCGCCGCTGTGGTCCACTTTGAGATTGAACTCCAGCCGGGACGACAGGCGGCGGTACCAGCGCCAGGCCGCCTCGCTGGCCCGGTCGCCGAGGCTGGCAGATGCCGGGGAGGAGGGGGGCTTGTACATTGGGGGCGGGAGCGGGGTGACGGTGGGCCCGAGGTAGTCGGCCGTCAAGGGGGACAGGGAAATGCAGGGGGCGGAACCCAGTCTGGTGCCGTCGCACCACACCAGGGCCTTTTTGACCACCATGGCGGCTTCGGCCTGCGCGGCCGTTGTGACCACGACCCCCAGACCAACCAGTATGGCCAGTATCAGCAGCCAGTCGGGTTTGCGATGGATGTTACGGTGACGCATAGCGAATCTACCCACATACGGTTTGCGTCTGCGCGTCCGTCCAGACCTGTGACCCGCTCCTTCGAGGCAAAGTATCTATCGGACACAAAAACGCTTCCGTTAACCGGTTCTCGTTTTGGTCATTGCTGCATCGCAGCACGATGGGGCTGAATTGGTACTAGTTATGCTTGTAGTTTGGGTCGAGCCAGCAGCGGGGCAGCGCCTCGCCAGAGGGAAAGATCAGCTCTGCCTTGGCGAAATCCGCCGCTTCCTGCAGTTCCTCTCCGGCGTGAAAACGGCCTTTTACGGTGGCGTGGCAGGGATCGGCCAGGGCAGCCGTATCCAACACCTCCACCAGGGAACCGCTGCTGCGATGCTTGAGGTACATAACCGTTATTCTCCCGATCAAACGGTCGTCACAATCACAGGTCAGGCTGCTGGGCTGCCGCAAACTATAACCACTTTTATTGTGAGTGTATAGCCCTCCATGCACAAAAACCGACAATATTTTTTATTTTTCGGGTTTTTTCGTGGTGACGCTGGATTTCCCGCCCCCAGACTTTGTCATACCAGGGGCGTGTGCAGGGAATACGCCCGCCAGCCGGCGCTAACGTGGACCATTGCGCCACCTGCACCGGAGCGACAAAACAGTATGTGAATTTTGTGACTGGATAATTAAGCCCGGCAGTCGATAAAGCAAGCGAGTTTTTTCGCGCCCCAAGTCAGGAGACACAGAATATGAACCCATTGCTACAGCTTAGAGAATTTGGACAAAGCGTGTGGTATGACAACATCCACCGTGGTCTGCTGCGGTCCGGCGAATTGGCGGCCCTGGTGCGCGACGACGGGGTGCGGGGTGTGACCTCCAACCCCACTATCTTTGAAAAAGCCATCGCCGGCAGCAAGGAGTACGATGAAGCCCTGGCACAGCTGGCGGGGGGCTGCGCTGCGCCGCGAGATGCGTTCTTTGCCGTGGCGGTGGCGGACATTCAACAGGCCGCCGATATTCTGCGTCCTGTGTATGATGAGAGTCAGGGTCACGACGGTTTCGTCAGCCTGGAAGTCTCGCCGGATCTGGCCTACGACACCGCCGGCACCATTGCCGAAGCCAAACAGCTGTGGGAGCGGGTGGACCGGCCCAATCTGATGATCAAAGTTCCCGCCACCGCGGAGGGTGTGGTGGCTTTCGAGGCGCTGGTGGCCGAAGGCATCAACGTCAACGTGACGCTGTTGTTCGCCGTGTCCCGCTACAGGGAGGTGGTGGACGCTTATCAGGCCGGTCTGGAATCGCGCATGCGCCGCGGTCTGCCGGTGGCGGGTATTGCCTCAGTGGCGAGCTTTTTTGTCAGCCGCGTCGACAGCGCCGTGGACAAAGCCCTGGCGGACAAGCTGGCCGCTGGTGCTTATGAAGACAGCGAGCAGGTGCGCCGCCTCATGGGCAAGATCGCCATCGCCAATGCCAAAGTGGCCTATGCCTGGTATCAAACCGCCTTTTCCGATGCGCGCTTTGAAAAACTCAGTGCCGCCGGCGCCGCGCCCCAGCGCCTCCTGTGGGCCAGCACCGGCGTCAAAAACCCGCACTACAGCGACGTGCTCTACGTCGAAGCCCTTATTGGCGACAACACCGTCAACACCATGCCGCCAGCGACACTGGCCGCCTTTCGGGACCACGGGCGGGTGGCAGCGACCTTGACCCAGGGTCTGGACCAGGCCAAAAGTCAACTTAGCGCCCTGGGCGCCTTGGGCATCGATCTCGGTGCGGTGACTGACAAACTGGAAGAGGACGGCGTCACGGCCTTCGCCAAATCCTTCGATGGTGTATTGGCGGCGGTGGCGGAAAAATGTGCTCCCGCCGGTCTCAAACACCACGCCGCCGGCTGATCTCCGGGCCGGCTTGTCTTAGAATGTGAGACCCCGCAACTGAGCGGGGTCTTGTTTATCAAGCGTCCTCTATTCATGCCAGAGTGGACTGACATCGCCCGGCAACTGTCTGAAGCCACCCGCACCGCCTTCACGCCGCGTGAGCAGCGCCCCGTAAGCGGCGGCTGCATCAATCGCGCCTACGTTATCGGCGATGGGCGGCGGCGTTACTTCGTCAAGCTCAACGACGCTGCCGCCGTGGACATGTTCGCCGCGGAAGCCGAAGGCCTTGAGGCCATTATCCAAAGTGGCACCGTGCGGGTGCCCCGTCCCTGGTGCTGGGGGGTGAGCGGCCGTGAGGCCTTTATTGCCCTGGACTATCTGGACTTCACCGGCCGTTCCGGTGGCGATGCCGAGTTGGGGGAGCGCCTGGCCGCCATGCACCGCCACACCCGGACCCGCTATGGCTGGCACCGGGACAACACCATCGGCGCCACGCCCCAAATCAATACCGAGGAGGATGACTGGGTTACTTTTTGGTCGCGCCACCGCCTGAAGTGGCAGTTGGATCTGGCGGCCGGCAAGGGTTATGGTGGTAATCTGCAGCGACTGGGGGAACGGTGCCTTGCTGCCCTGCCGGCCTGGTTCCGCGGCTACAGCCCGCCGGCGTCTTTGTTGCACGGCGATCTGTGGTCCGGCAATTACGCCTTCACTGCCGCCGGACCGGCCGTTTTCGATCCCGCTGTCTACTACGGTGACCGCGAAACGGACCTGGCCATGACAGAGTTGTTCGGCGGCTTTGCCCCGGATTTTTATGCCGCCTACCGTGCGGCCTATCCCCTGGATGCCGGCTACAGCGTACGCAAGACGTTGTACAACCTCTATCACGTCCTCAATCATCTTAATCTGTTCGGCGGCGGTTATCGTTCCCAGGCCGAAAACATGCTGGCGCGGCTGCTGAGCGAGATGACTTGACAGTTGTTGAAATGCGCCGTTGTTCAACAAGCTGTGTGCGGTGTATAGCTGCACTGTCATGTTCAATGACGATAAGTCATTGAAAATGTGAGGCCGCCGCCAAGGCCTTGGCGGCAGCCGGCGTTGAAAAAGGCCAGGAGGGCTTTTTTCAACATCCTGTAATATAGAGGCTGTCATCACATGCCAGAGAAGAACCAGATTTTCAAAGTCATTTTTTACAATCAAGACAAGCTTTACGAAGTTCATGCCCGGCAGGTGCACCAGGCCCCCATACTGGGCTTTGTGGAACTGGAGGACTTGATCTTCGGCGAGAAGTCCGGCGTGCTGGTGGATCCCAGCGAAGAACGCCTGAAAGCCGAATTCGCCGGCGTCAAACGCACCTGCATTCCCCTGGGTGCCATCGTCCGCATCGACGAAGTGGCGCGCGAGGGCGCCAACAAAATTCACCCCGCGGGCGGCAGAAGCAGTAACGTCACCCCTTTCCCTTCGCCCTTCTTTACCCCGCCTTCCGGCGACAACAAGTAAAGCTGCCTGACGCGGCGGCAGGGTGCAGCGGTTCAGCCGCTGTGCATGCGGGCCTCGGCCCAGTCCAGTACGGGCTGGAGGCGGCCGCCCAGCAGCGTTCTGGCTTCGGCTGGCGAGACCCAGCGAAATTCGTGATGCTCGGGACGGCCCAGTTTCGGGTTGACGGGGAGACGGACCTCGCCCCGCGGCGCTTCGGCCAGGTAGTAGCGGGCCACTTTACCGCGGCCATAAGGGCCCGTTTCGATGTAATCGTGGCCCCAGGTGAACACCAAGTCGGTGAGCCCCGTTTCCTCTTGGACTTCCCGTAGCGCCCCCTGTAAGGGGGCTTCGTGGGCTTCCACCAAGCCCTTGGGGAAGTCCCAGTGGCGATAGGCACGCAGTAGCAGGTAGCGCCGCGCGGGGCCGTGGCCGCGGAGTACCACCACCCCGGCCGACAGGGTGCGGTCCTCAGCATTCAAGACGCTGCCCCCCGGCATCGAACCAATGGGCCTCGTCCAGCCTGAGCCCCAGCTCCAGGCGTTCGCCGGGGCGGACGGTGGCGGGCCCGGGCAGGCGTGTGGCGAACACGGCCTCGGTGCCCGTGGCCGCTTCCTCTTCCGGTGTGTACGGGGCGAAGGGGGCGGGGAAATAGACGATTTTCTCGAAACCCAAGGATTCCACGGTGGCCACTTCCACGCTTACCCGGGCCGGGGCCTCACCCGTCACGAAGGCCTCCGGCCGCAGGCCCAGCACCAGTCCGCTTCCCGCCGTCAGGTCCGGCGGCAGTCGCGGCAGGGGCAGGCGGCGCTCGCCCCAGCGCAGCACCCAGCCCGCCTCCGCCCGTGCCAGGACGGGGTGAAAGAGGTTCATGGGCGGGCTGCCCAGGAAGCCGGCGACGAAGGTGTTGGCGGGGCGGCGGTAGACGTCGTCGGGCGGACCCAGTTGTTGCAGCACGCCGGCGCGCAATACCGCCACCCGCTGGCCCAGGGTCATGGCCTCCACCTGGTCGTGGGTGACGTAGAGGGTGGTGACGCCCAGGCGCTGCTGCAAGGCGGCAATCTCGGCGCGGATGCGCACCCGCAGCTTGGCGTCCAGATTGGACAGGGGCTCGTCCATCAAAAAGGCTACGGGATCGCGCACCAGGGCCCGGCCCATGGCCACCCGCTGGCGCTGGCCGCCGGAGAGTTCGGCGGGGCGCCGCGCCAACAGTCCGCTCAGGCCCAGCAATGCGGCGGTGTGTGCCACCCGCGCCTGTTGTTCGGCCTTGGGCAGTTTCCGCATGCGCAGGGGAAAACGCAGGTTGTCGCGTACGCTCATGTGAGGATAGAGAGCATAGTTCTGGAACACCATGGCCAGATTGCGGCGCTGGGGCGGCAGCGCGTCGACGCGGCGGCCGTCGATGAGGATGGCGCCGGCGCTGGGTGTCTCCAGCCCGGCCAGCAGGCGCAGCGCGGTGGATTTGCCGCAACCGGAGGGTCCCAGCAGCACCAGAAATTCGCCGTCCGCCACCTCCAGGGAAAGCTCCCGCACGGCCCAGGTGCCGTCGGGAAAGCGCTTGCTCACCTTCTGCAATGCGATGGCCGCCACCGCCTTCAGCCTTTGATGCCCGTGGCCGCCACGCCGCGCACGAACCAGCGCTGGAACAGCACGAACACCACCAGCACCGGGCTCACCATCATCACCCCGAAGGCCAGAATGTCGCCCCAGGCCAGGGGTGGCAGGGTGTAGAACATGGCGATACCCAACGGCAAGGGGCGTACCGCCTCGCCGCTGGTGACCAGCAAGGGCCACAGGAACACCCCCCATTGCATAAGGAAGCTGAGCACCGCCACGGTGGCGAATACCGGTCTGGCGTTGGGGGCAATGACGAAGAAGAAGGTGGCCAGGGGCCCGGCGCCGTCCAGGCGGGCGGCCTCGTCCAACTCCTTGGGCAGGTCCAGGAAGAAGCTGTAGAAAAGATAGACGGAGAAGGCGTTGGCCACGAAGGGCAGGATCTGCACGAGGTAGGTGTCGCGCCAGCCCCACAGGGTGACTTGGTAGAACAAGGGCACGGCGATGGCCTCGAAGGGGATGATCAACAGGGCCAGCACCAGGGCGAACAAGGCGTCGCGGCCGGGCCAGGTGAGGCGGGCGAAGGCGTAACCGGCCAGGGCGTTCACCACCAGCCCGGCAGCGACGATGCTGCCGCTGATGACGGCGCTGTTGAAGAAATAGCGCAAAAAATCCACCCGCCGGAATACATCAAGGTAATTTTCGAAGGTGAGAGGTGCGGGCAGAAAGGCCTTGAGGCTGCCCGCCTCCACCAGCACCCGTTCATCGGGTTTCAGACTGCCGGCCACCATCATGGCGATGGGGGCGACGGACAGCACCGCCCCCGCCGCCAGCAGCAGATAAAACGCCAGCCGCTTCATTCCAGTGCCCGCTCCTGCCGCACCAAGTGGCGCTGTACCCCGGTGACGGCCAGCACGATGAGGAAGAACACCACGCTCATGGCGGCGCCCAGGGCCACCTGCTGGCGGGAGAAGGCCGCCTGCACCGCCTCGTACATCACTGTGGTGGTGGCGTACCGGGGCCCGCCCTGGGTCATGATCTGCACCTGATCGAACAGCCGGAAGGCCAAAATGGTGGTCACCAGCATTACGAAGATCAAGGTGTTGCGCAGCCCCGGCAGGGTCACGTGCCGGAACTGGGCCCGGCGCCCGGCTCCGTCCAGGGCCGCCGCCTCGTAGCGCTCCTCGGGGATGGCCTGCAAGCCTGCCAGCACGATCACCATCTGAAAGCCCACCCCCTGCCAGATGGAGGTCAGCATAATGGCGGGCAAGGCCCAGTCGGGATCATGGAGAAAATCCCGCGGTGTCCAGGCCCCCAGTGTCACGGCGCCCATAAAGGCGTTCAACATGCCATTGGGGCCGGGGGCGTAGATCAGGATCCACACCACCGCCACCAGCGACATGGGAAACACCACCGGCAAAAAGAACAGGGTGCGAAACAGCACCCGCCCCCGCAAGGGCTGATTGAGCAGCAAGGCCAGCGCGAGGGCCAGGGCCGTCTGCAGCGGCACCACCACCGCCGCGAACAGCGCGTTGTTGGTGAGGGCGCGGACAAAGACAGGGTCTTCGAGCAGGCGGCGGAACTGGGTCCAGCCCACCCATTCCAGGGGCAACGGTGAGCCCAGGCGGGCGTTGGTGAAAGCCAGCCCCACCGCCAGCAGGAAGGGCCCGGCCACGAACACCGCCAGGCCCCCCAGGGCCGGGGCGCAGAGCAGATATGCGGCCAGGGCCTCGCGGCGGCGGCTCATGGCGGCGGATAGCCCCGGTTGTCGGCGATGTCGCGGTCAATCAGGGCTGCCGCCCGGCCGAGGGCGGCAGCCGCGTCGGCGCCGTTGCGGATGTCCACAAAAGCCTGCTGAAAGGCGCTGGTAATGGCCGGATAGGCCGGGGTGGGCGGGCGCGGCACGGCCTGACCTGCCAGCAACTGGCGGGCGAACAGGCGCAGCGGTCCGCCCTCGCCATACCGCGGCGAGCGGCTCAGGGCGGTGCGGGTGCCGGGCACGGCGCTGTTGGCCGCGGTCATGGCCAGCACTTCTTCCGGCCGCAGCAGGAACTGCAAAAAGGCTGCGGCCTCCCGGGCCCGGGCGCTGTCCCGGCGCACGGCCCAGGCCCAGGAACCCTGGCCGGTGCGGCTGCCGTGGCCGAAATCAGGCAGCGGCAGTACCACCAGATCCGCCCCCGCCGCCTCCCGGTAGCGGCGGTATTCCCAGTGTCCCGCCCAGGACAGGGCCACCCGGCCGCTGGTGAAGGCAGCGTCGTCCACGTTGGGATCCACGTAAGCCCCGTTGAGCCAGCCCTGCACGCGGCGCAGCGTCGCCACCGCCGCCGGGCTGTCCAGTACCCCGCGGGCGTGGCGGTAATCGCGGCGGTCGATGAGATCGGCCCCGGCGGAGACCAGCAGCGGTGAGAAGGCGTAGGTGTACCACTCGCCGCCGTAATTGAGTTTGAGATCCAGCACCGCACCGTCGGTATCCCGCGCCGCCAGGGCCGCGAGAACGGCGTCGAATTCGGCCGCTGACCAAGCCTCCTCCGCCCCGGCGGGCAGGCGCAGCCCCGCTTCTTCCAGGGCGCTGCGGCGGCCGTAGAGGCCGAGTCCGGAATCGAACACCCCCACTGCGTAGAGCCGTCCGGCGTAGCGCCCCTGGGCCTGGAGGCTGGGCAGCAGGTCCGCCACCAGCGTCGCGGGCAACAGCCCGTCCAGGGGGGCGATGTGACCCTGCCAGGCGTAGTTGGCCACGTAGGGCCCGTCCAGCTCCAGCACGTCGGGCAGTTCCCCCGCCAGGGCCGCGGCCTGAATCTGGGCGTTGTAGGTGCGCTCGGGCAGGAAGCTGAGACGCAGCGCCAGATCCGGCCGTGCCTCCTGGAAACGCGCCACCTGGGCCTGCAGGGTGGCGCGTTCTGTCTCCTGGCCGGCGTGGGCCCAGACGGTGAGGGCCGCCGGGGCGGGCCCCTTGGCCGGTGGCGGTTCGTCGGATTTGCCACAGCCGGGCAGGCCCGGCGCCAACAGCAACGTCAGGGTGGCCCAGGCGACGATGTGGCCTGCCTTGTTCATGGCCTCTCCTTTGCCCGGCCCGACGCGCCGGGTTATTGTTTAATCGATGCGCCGCGGCCAGGCCAGCATCAGCAACAACAGCCCGCAGCCCCCCAGGGCCCAGGCCGCCAGCGGCGCCGGGCCCAGCATGCGCGGGGCGAAGCCGTCCAGACCGGTGAGGAGGGCGGCGCCCACGATGAGGCTGCTGCCCACGATGGCCAGGAACAGGCGTTGATGGCCCTGGCGCACGGTGCGCCGCAGGGACTCCAGTTCCGGACTGCGGCTGACGACCTGCAGCTGGCCGGCATCGGCCCGTTTGAGCACCTCATAGGCCAGGGTGGGGATTTCCGGCAGATGTTCCGCCCAGCGCGGGGCGTTTTCTTTGACGCCGCGGGCGAAGGCTCTGGGTCCCAGCTGCTCGTTCATCCAGCGTTCGAGAAAAGGCTTGGCGGTTTTCCACAAATCCAGTTCGGGATAAAGCTCGCGTCCCAGGCCCTCGATGTTGAGCAGGGTTTTTTGCAGCAGCACCAGTTGCGGCTGCACCTCCATATTGAAGCGGCGGGCGGTCTGAAACAGGCGCAGCAGCAACTGGCCGAAGGAGATTTCCTTCAGCGGCCGCTCGAAAATAGGCTCGCACACGGTGCGGATGGCGGACTCGAATTCGTCCACCCGGGTGCTGGGCGGCACCCAGCCCGATTGCACATGCAGCTCGGCCACGCGGCGGTAATCGCGGTTGAAGAACGCAACGAAATTTTCCGCCAGATACCGCTGATCCATGGGATGCAGGGTGCCCATGATGCCGAAGTCCACGGCGATGTACTGGCCTTGCGGGGAGGCGAAAATATTGCCGGGGTGCATGTCGGCATGGAAAAAACGGTGCACGAACACCTGGGTGAAAAAGATTTCCACGCCCCGGTCGGCCAGCAGCTTGAGGTCCACGTTTTGTTTTCGCAGGGTCTGGATGTCGCCGATGGGAATGCCGCTGATGCGCTCCATCACCATCACCTCGCGGCGGCTCAGGGGCCAGTGCACCTCGGGCACGTAGAGCAGGGGGGAGTTCAGAAAATTGCGGCGGAGCTGCGAGGCGTTGGCCGCTTCGCGCAGCAGGTCCAGCTCGTCGAGGATCGTTTTTTCGTATTCGTTCACCACTTCCACGGGCCGCAGGCGGCGTCCCTCGGGCCAGTAGCGCTGGGCCAGTTCGGCGACGATGTAAAGCAGGCTCAAATCGCGCTCGATGGTGGCGCGGATGCCGGGCCGCACCACTTTGACCACCACGTCGCGGCCATCGTGCAAACGCGCCGCGTGCACTTGGGCGATGGAGGCGGAGGCCAGCGGCGTTTCATCGAACGCCGCAAACACGCGGTCGGTGGATTCGCCCAGCGCTTTTTCCACGATGGCGCGGGCGTCCCGGCCCGGAAAGGGCGGTACTTGGTCTTGCAGGCGGGCCAGTTCGAGTGCGATGTCCTCGGGCAGCAAGTCGGGCCGGGTGGACAGCATCTGGCCGAATTTGACAAAGATCGGTCCCAAATCCTCCAGCGCGCGGCGGATGCGTACGCCCCGCCCGCCCTCGGGCCGGCGCAGCCAGTTCCACGGCAGGAGCACCAGCAGAAAACGGACGGGGCGAAACAAGTGGGCGGCGAGCACGATTTCGTCCAGGCGGTGGCGCACCAGCACGCGGTTGATGTGCAACAGACGCCAGAACTGGCGGGGGCGGACGAAAATCAACGGCTTGTTCTCCTTGTTGGACCGCTCACCGGCGCTTTAACCGGCGACAAAAGTGTTACTCGCACAAGGTGCATCACGCCGTCTTGATTCCCCTCCTTGAAAAGGGGGGTTGACAGTCGGCACCGTCCCTACCAACGGATTTCCCGCCGCGCTCAGTTCTGCGCGCGCGCAGCCAGAGTGTTACGCAAACGCTGCACCCGCGCCGCCAGGCGATCACTATCCGCCCGCAGCCGGTCCACCAAGGCGAGGAATTCCTCCACTTCCCGCCGCTCCGGCAGGGCGCGGGTTTCTTCCTGCAGGTACTCCGCCACGTCCTGTCCCAGGCTGTCTGCCGCCTGCTTTCCCCAAGAGAGCACGCCGCGAACGAAATTGCCCACTTGATGGGCCGTCACATCGCCCACGATGCGGGAGAGTTGTTCCTCCCAGTCGATGTTCACCTCCCTGAGGACGTCTTCCATGGTCTGGCCGAGTTCAAGATCGCCGAGAATTTCCACATCACCCGCAAGCAGCGGACCGCGTTGCCCGCCGCCCAAACCCAATCGCGCCATGGACAGGGGGGTGCCGCGTAGTGTGGCGTGCGGCGCGCCCTCAAAGTCCGACAGCAATTGGATGCCGCCGGGACCGGGTGCGAGATAGAACACGAGATTGAGGCCGCGCAGTTCCACGGCGATGACTTTGCCCGCCACAGCGGCCAGGCGGGGTGCCACAGACGGGTCCAGCAGCAGACAGCGGTTCAGCGCCGCTTCGATGCCGGCCAGGGCCAGTGTGGGAAGCTTGAGCGCCTCGCTCACAATTTGTAACCCCGGTGCAGGGCCACTACGCCGCCGCTCAGGTTGTAATAATCGCACTGGCCAAAGCCAGCCGCCTCCACCATGCCCTTGAGGGTGTTTTGATCCGGGTGCATGCGGATGGATTCGACCAGATAGCGGTAGCTGTCGGCATCTCCCGTCACCACCTTGCCCAGGCCGGGCAGCAGTTTGGAATACGCGTCGTATAACGGACCCAGACCCGGCAGCGCCGGTTTGGAGAATTCGAGCACGATCAAACGGCCCCCCGGTTTGAGCACGCGGTGCATGCTGCTGAGGGCCATGGGAATGTCGGTGACGTTGCGCAGGCCGAAGGCGATGCTGACACAATCGAAGCTGGCGTCGGCGAAGGGCAGGTACTGGGCATTGGCCTGTACGTAGCCGATGTTGCCCACCAGGCCCTTGTCGGTCAGCCGTTCGCGGCCTCGCCCCAGCATGGCGCCGTTGATGTCGGTGGCCACCACCAGGCCGCTGTCTCCCACGCGCCGGGCGAATTCGGCGCTGAGATCGCCGGTGCCGGCGGCCACGTCCAACACCTGTTGCCCGGTGTGCACGCCGCTGAGCTCGATGGTGAACCGCTTCCACCAGCGATGAATGCCCAAAGACATCAAGTCGTTCATTACATCGTAGCGGTCCGCGACTGAATCAAACACGGCGCCCACTTTGCGGGCTTTTTCTTCCACCGGCACTTCTTCGTAGCCGAAGTGGGTGGTGCGGGGTTTTTCTTCCACGCTCACGTGCCGGGTTCCTTGCGCTGATAACCGGAGGCGGCCAGTTGGTTTAAATACGCAGGCCACAACTCATCGTACCCGGCGCCAAGTTTGTACAACCAGGCCCAGGTGTAAAGGCCGCTGTTGTGGCCGTCACTGAAATGCAGCTTCACGGCGTATTGGCCGATGGGTTCGATAGCGGTGATGTTCACCTCTTCTTTGCCGATCTGCAGCACCTCCTGGCCGGGGCCGTGACCCTGCACCTCGGCGGAGGGGGAGTACACCCGCAAGTATTCGCACGGCAGCTTGAACCGGGCGCCGTCGTCGAAGACGACTTCCAGCACGCGCGAGGCGCGGTGCAGGCGGATGTCGGTGGGTGTGGCGTTGCTCATCAATAGTTTTCGCAGTCTGTGTTCTTCCCCCTTTTGGGGGGAAGCTTGGGATGGGGGTGGGCACATGGAACGCTGTGCCGGCCTTGGGTTTTCCACCCCTTCCCTCACCCACCCCCTTAAGAGGGGGAGAGAAGAATAGATCACGGTCACAAAATATACCGGCTCATGTCTTCATCTTGCGCCAAGACTTTGAGCTGTTGATCGACGAAGGCGGCGTCGATGGACAAGGTTTCACCGGAGCGGTCGGCGGCGTCAAAGGACACTTCTTCCAGCAAGCGTTCCATGACGGTATGCAAGCGCCGCGCGCCGATGTTTTCCGTGCGTTCATTGACCGACCAGGCGATCTCGGCGATGCGTTTCAAACCGTCTTCGGTGAAGGTCACGTTCATCCCCTCTGTGCCCAGCAGCGCCGTGTATTGCTCGGTGAGTGAGGCATCAGGTTCGGTGAGTATGCGCACGAAGTCGTCCACGGTCAGCGCGTTCAGCTCCACCCGGATGGGCAAACGCCCCTGCAGCTCCGGCACCAGATCCGAGGGCCGGGACAAATGAAAGGCGCCGGAGGCGATGAACAAGATGTGATCGGTTTTCACCATGCCGTGCTTGGTGGATACGGTGGAGCCTTCCACCAGCGGCAGCAAATCCCGCTGCACCCCTTCGCGCGACACGTCCGGGCCGCCGGCATCGGAGCGGCGGGTGATTTTGTCGATTTCATCGAGGAAGACGATGCCGTTTTGTTCCACGTTTTCCAGGGCGCGGGCTTTGATGTCTTCCTCATTGACCAGCTTGGCCGCCTCGTCGTCGGTGAGCAGCTTGATCGCTTCCCCCACCCGCATGCGCTTGCGCTTGGTGCGCCCGCCGGAGAGGTTCTGGAACATGCCCTGCAGCTGGCTGGTCATTTCCTCCATACCGGGCGGTGTCATGATTTCCACCCCCACCGGCGCGGCGCTCACTTCCACCTCGATTTCCTTGTCGTCCAGCTCGCCCTGGCGCAGCTTCTTGCGGAATACCTGCCGCGTGCCCGAGGCCTCCGCCGGCTGCTGGATATTGGTGCCCCCCCGTGCGGGAGGCAGCAGGGCGTCCAGCACCCGTTCTTCGGCTGCGTCCTCCGCCCGGTGGCGGACTTTTTTCATTTCCTGCTCGCGGGTGAGCTTGATGGAGATTTCCACCAGGTCGCGGATGATGGCTTCCACATCCCGGCCCACATAGCCCACCTCGGTGAATTTGGTGGCTTCCACCTTGATGAAAGGCGCATTGGCCAGCTTGGCCAGGCGGCGGGCGATTTCCGTCTTGCCCACCCCGGTGGGGCCGATCATCAGAATGTTCTTCGGCGTGACCTCGGCCCGCAGGGCCTCATCCAGCTGGGCACGGCGCCAGCGGTTGCGCAGGGCAATGGCCACCGCCCGCTTGGCGGCCGCCTGGCCGACGATGTGTTTGTCCAGCTCCTGGACGATTTCTCGGGGTGTCATGGACATAGACAAAGCATTCCTCGTAAGCCGCAAACAAACAGTCCCCCGCTCCTCAAAGAATGGGAGAAGGCGACTTTATTTCAATGTCGCCCGGATGCGGCGCGGCGGAATCCGGGAACAGGATTATTCCGCCGCCGTTCCCAGTTCCTCAATGGTCAGATTGTGGTTGGTGTAGACGCAAATATCCGCGGCGATCCCCAAGGCTTGTTCCACAATGGAGCGTGCATCCAGCTCGGTATTCATCATCAAGGCCCTGGCGGCTGCCTGGGCGTAGGCCCCGCCGGAGCCGATGGCCATCAACTCGTGCTCGGGTTCCACCACATCGCCGTTGCCGGAAATCATCAGCGAGGTCTCGCTGTCGGCCACCACCAGCATGGCTTCCAGGCGCCGCAGCATGCGGTCCGTGCGCCAGTCCTTGGCCAGCTCCACGGCGGAGCGCACCAGATTGCCGGAGTGCTTCTCCAGCTTGCCCTCGAAGCGCTCGAACAGGGTAAAGGCGTCCGCCGTGCCCCCGGCGAAGCCCGCCAGCACCCGCTCGTTGTACAGCCGGCGCACCTTGCGGGCATTGCCCTTCATCACCGTGGACCCCAGCGACACCTGACCGTCACCGCCCACCACCACGTGGCGGCCACGGCGTACCGATAAAATTGTTGTGCCTCGAAATTGTTCCACTGGCCTGCATCCGCTCAAAAGAGCGTTATTTTAGACACTATGTTCTGGCCTGCCCAACTTCAACGTGCGTGGCTTATGTTGGGGACGGGAAATCAGTCCCGACACAGAGTCACATTGAGGAGGACAGGTCACGGCAGAGTTTAACGTAAAAGAGGTACGGATAGAGACAGTAGCGGCCGTGGGCTTGGTCCGGCCGTCGGACCCGGGACAGCGGTACGCCGCGCATGTGGGGCCGGGCGTGCCCCAGGCGACGATCGCCGTGGCGGTGGCCGGGTTTGGGCGGGATGAGCCCGGGTACTGGGGAAGATCAAACACCAGTGCGGACGCTGCCGCAAGCTCACCCGGGCCGGCTGGAACACCAGGCTGGTATGCGTGGCCTCGCCCGTGAGCTGATGGGGTTTATCTGGGACATCGTCTGCCGGGAGATGGCGAAAATGAAGGTGGCAACGCACTTGGCGGGTGACCATCAAACAGCTCAGGGCGGGTTGTTTGATGGCCGAGTCAATAACTAAAAAGAGGCCCCCAGGCGCAGGTAGAGGTGGTTGCCGCCCCCGGAGTCGAAGCCGTGGGCGTAGCCCAGGCGCAGCCGGAAATTGAGCAGATAGAACACATTGGCATCGGCCACCAGCTCCACCCCGGCGCCGGTGGCCCAGCCCTCGGGGCCGCCGTCTCCATCCCAGGTGGCGCCGCTGTCCACGAACAGCTTGCCGGACAGTTGCTCCAGGCCCATGGGGGGTGCCATGATTCCCCGTTCGATCAGGCTGAGCGGAAAGCGCCACTCCCCGCTTGCCAGGGCCAGGCGGCGGCCGCTGAGCCGGGGTAGGCCCTCGGGATAACCCCGCAGGGCATAGGTCCTCTGATTGAACGGTGACGGCTGCAGGGCCGCAGCCGCGGCGTTGGGCACCACGGCGGTGCCCCGGGCGCTGTCGCTGCCGCCCAGGCGAAAGGGCCGGGGCGCCGCCGTGCCCCAGCCGGCCACGCCCCGCAGTGCCAGGGTGTGGCGCTGACCCAGGGGAACAAATTCGCGCCAGTCCAGAGTATAGACGGCGCCAGTGTAATCCCCCCCCAGCACCTCGCTGTCTTCCGCTACCAGGGTGATATTGCGCCCCTCGGCGCGGCTGATGGCCAGGGGTGGGAAGTGGGTGGAGTCGTAGCTCAAGGCCAGGCCCAGCACATTGTCTTCGGTATCTGCCAGCGCGCCGACGCCAGGCGCGGTCCAGGCGTCGCTCTTTC
>DRLM01000076.1 GCA_011375345.1 Gammaproteobacteria bacterium | reverse complement strand
GTTCAGTATGGCCAAGGTGATCTTCCATCCCTGGCTACGGCGCAGACGGCATACAGCCGCCTTCGCACCACCACAACCCGACCTGTTCGCCGATGCGCCAGGATTGCTGGGGGCAATGAAGTGAAAAAATGGGGAGACGCCAGTGCAAGGCAAGCTTGTGCAAGCCGGGGGACCGGCGTATTATTCTCACTTTTTCGCCCCCGTGATTTTGAGGTCGATCATGAAATCGGACATCCACCCGGCTTACGAGGAAATTTCCGTCACTTGCAGTTGCGGGAACACCTTTAAAACCCGCTCCACCCTCTGCAAGGATCTGCATGTGGATGTGTGCTCGTCCTGCCATCCTTTCTACACCGGCAAGCAGAAGCTGGTGGACACTGCGGGCCGGGTAGACAAATTCCGCCAGAAGTACGGCCTGCGCCAGTAGCGCCGCCGTCCATGAGGCCGTCCGGCGGTCCGAGCCGCTGCAAAAAGGCGTCCCCCGGGGGCGCCTTTTTCCTTTGGGTTTTCTTTTGCTGTGGGCCGGGAGCGGGGGCCGGGACCCTGGCCTGTCCGCCGGACAGGGTGGATGAGCAGGCCCGCGTTGCCTGGGTGCACGACGGCGACACCGTGCGCCTGAAAGATGGCCGCAAACTGCGCCTGATCGGCTTCAATACTCCCGAGCTGGGCCGGGACGGGCGCCCGGCGGAGCCTTACGCCAAAGCCGCCCGCGACGCCCTGAAACGGCTCCTGGCCAGGGGCGCCATCCAGCTCCGCTTCGACTTCAGCCGCCGTGACCATTATGGCCGGACACTGGCTCACGCTTTTGACGAGCGGGGACGCAGCCTCGCCGCACTGCTGTTGCAAGAGGGGCTGGCCACTGCCCTGGTCATTCCCCCTGATCTGTGGAACATGGCGTGTTATCTCAAGGCCGAGAAGCTGGCGCGGCAGCAGCGCAAAGGCTTGTGGTCCTTGCCCCGCTACCAGCCCGTTCCAGTTTCCAGGCTGCCGCGCACGGCGGAGGGTTTCCACTTGGTGAAGGGGCGGATCTACCGGATCGGCGAGAGCCGCCGACATTATTGGTTGAACCTGGATCGTGACGTTGCCCTCAGGGTCAACAAAGACGACCTGGACTATTTCGGTGGCCGCAAGGGTTTGTTTGCCTTGCAGGGAAAGAAAGTCATCGCCCGCGGCTGGATCTATCGGCGCGACGGTGATCTGCGCATTCCCCTGCGCCATCGCGCGGATATCGAAATAGTCCCCTGAGCCGCTCTGCCGTCACCCACCGCCGACGCGAGGAATCATGAACGAGGAACGCCGCCAAACCGCCCTGGACTATCACGCCCGGCCCACCGCCGGCAAGATCGAAGTGACCATTACCAAATCCTGCGCCACCCAGGATGACCTGGCCCTGGCCTACACCCCCGGCGTGGCGGAGCCGGTGCGGGCCATTGCCGCCGATTCCGAGGCGGCCTACCGCTACACCGCCAAGGGCAATCTGGTGGCGGTGATCACCGACGGCAGCGCCGTGCTGGGGCTGGGCAAGGTGGGGGCCCTGGCGGGCAAGCCGGTGATGGAAGGCAAGGGGGTGTTGTTCAAAAAGTTCGCCAATATCGATGTGTTCGACATCGAAGTGGACGCCGACAGCCCCGAGCATTTCATCGAGACCGTGGCTGCCATTGCCCCCACTTTCGGCGGCATCAATCTGGAAGACATCGCCGCCCCCCACTGTTTCATGGTGGAAGAAGCCCTGATAGAGCGGCTGGACATTCCCGTGTTCCATGACGATCAGCATGGCACCGCGATCATTATCGCCGCCGGCCTGGAAAACGCCCTCGGTTTGCAGGGCAAGTCCCTGGCCGAGGCAAAGATTGTCTGCCTGGGCGCAGGGGCGGCCGGCATCGCCTCCATGCGCTTGCTGGTGGCCCTGGGGGCGAAAAAGGAACACCTGTGTCTGGTGGACCGCCAGGGGGTGATCCACAGCGGCCGGGAAGATCTGAATGTGTACAAGCGGGAGTTCGCCCTGGACACCGACAAACGCACCCTGGCCGATGCCGTGCAGGATGCCGATGTGTTCATCGGCGTCTCCGGCCCCGACCTGCTGAGCGAGGCCATGCTGGCCAGCATGGCGCCGCGGCCGGTGGTGTTCGCCCTGTCCAACCCCGATCCGGAAATCCGCCCCGAGCTGGCGCGTCAGGTGCGGGACGATGTGATCATGGCCACCGGCCGCAGCGACTACCCCAACCAAGTGAACAATGTACTGGGCTTCCCCTTCATTTTCCGCGGCGCCCTGGATGTGCGCGCCCGCCGTATCAATACCGCCATGCAAATGGCGGCGGTGCACGCCTTGAGCGCCCTCAGCAAGGCACCGGTGCCTGAGACTGTCTTGCGGGCCTACAGGCTGGATCATCTGGAATTCGGTTCGGAATACATTATTCCCAAACCGCTGGATCCGCGCCTGGGCGACACCGTGCCCCCTGCGGTGGCGGCGGCGGCCATCGCCACCGGAGTGGCGGCGGCGAAATACCCGGAGCACTATCCCAGGCCTGCTGTCCCCGCCTGACAGGATGTTGCAAAAGGCCCTCCTGGGCTTTTGCAACAAGCTGCTACGTGTCCGAGGCGCGTTTCCTGGCAGCGGGCTGCAGGGCCCGCTCCAGCATGTCCCGGTAATTGCGGATCCGGTTCACGTACAACACCGGTTCCAGCCCCCGGGCATAGCCGTGTTTCACCGTGCTGTAGTGGCGCTTTTGGGCCAGCAGGGGCAGCACTTCCGCCAGGTCGCTCCAGGCGTCGGGGTTTTTGCCGAAGCGGGTGGCCAGCTCGCGGGCGTCCATGAGGTGGCCGTAGCCCACGTTGTAGGCGGCCAGGGCGGCCCAGCTGCGGTCCGGTTCGGGGAGGGATGCGGGCAGGCGGTCGCGGATGCGGGCCAGGTACCTGGCGCCGCCATAGATGCTGCTTTTGGGATCCAGCCGGCTTTTTAGGCCCAGCTCCCGCGCCGTGGTGAGGGTGAGCATCATGATGCCGCGCACCCCGGTGGGGCTGATTGCGCGGGCTTTCCAATGGGATTCCTGGTAGGCCTGGGCGGCCAGCAGCATCCAGTCCAGATCGTTGCGCCGGGCGGCGTCCTGAAACCATTTTTTGTATTTGGGCAGCAACTGCCGCACCCGGCGGGTGAAGCGGCGGGTGTCCACATAGTCGAACACCTCGACGAAACCGTAGTAGCGTTCCAGCACTGCTTCCAGCCGGCCGCGTTCCCGAAAGCCTTTGAACCACATGGTGAGCACCCGTTGCAGATCCGTGGCCTGCGGCGGCAGCAGCCACGCCAGGGACTGGGGCTGGCCCAATTCAAAGGCCACCTCCAATTCCGGGAAAAAACGCTGGTTGATGGCCACGATGTTGGAATCCGCCACCGTGCAGTCCAGCCGCTTGCGCCACACCGCTTCCAGCAGTTGCTCTGTGTCCTCATCGGCGGTGGTTTCCCATTCCAGCCCGGGGTGGTCGCCGTCCAGGGTAAGCAGGTGTTCTGCATAGCTGGTATCGGCAGGCACTCGCACCCTGCGGCCGGCCAGCTCTTCCACCGAGCGCGGCAGTTTGGCGCTGCGGCGGCAGACCACCTGCTGGCGCACCTGTTGGTAGACCGGGCCGAACAAAAAGCTGTTGCGCCGCTTGGCGGTGACGCTGAGGCCGGCGGCGGCCAGGTGGGCCTCGCCGTTTTGCACGGCGGCAAGTACCTCGCTGACCGTTCCCCGCACCAGGATGCGCAGTTTCACGCCCAGGTGATCGGCAAAGTCGCGTGCCATGTCGTATTCCAGCCCCGCCTCGCCGTCGCGGCTTTCGTAGTACGTGGTGGGCGCATTCCGGGTGGCCACCACCAATTCGCCCTGGGCGCGGATTTTCTCCAGCAGGCCGGGGGCTCGTTCCGGCGGCGCCTGATCACAGGCCGAAACCAAGCCCAGCACGCCCGCCAGCACGCCCGCCAGGCGCGACCGCCAGGCGCGGCCGCAGCGGGAGATGTTTTGAATCAGCGGCATAGCACACCGTTGCCGACAACACGTCAGCGCCATCATAGCAAAGGACCCGGGCGGCTTTACAAATATCGTGGCGCCCGCCATAGTCCCCTTCGCCGCCACCGGAAAGGAGAGGGATGCCATGGACAAGATCGTGATCGTGGGACCCGGGCGTGTGGGTGAATCCACTGCCCAGAATCTGGCCAAGGACCAGCTCTGCCGGGAACTGGTGCTGATCGGCCTGGACGCCGGGCAGGCCCGGGGGGTGGCCCTGGACATCCAGGAATCCGCGCCCCTGTTCGAATTCGACACCGAAATCCGCGGCGGCGCCGATCCGGCCCTGATGCGCGGGGCTGACCTGGTCATCATCACCGCCGGGCTGCCGCGCAAACCGGGCATGAGCCGCTTGGATCTGCTGGCCGCGAACCGCCAGATCCTGGCGGGCATTGCCGAGCACGTCGCCCGCTATGCCTACGACGCTTTTGTGCTGGTGGTGAGCAACCCGGTGGACCTGCTCACCTTCTGTACCTGGCAGAAACTGGGCTGGGCGCGGCGGCGGGTCTTCGGCCTGTCCGGGGTGCTGGACAGCGCCCGCATGGCCAGTTTCGTCGCCCGTGAGAGCGGTTTTTCCGTGCGCGACATCAGCGCCATGGTCATAGGCGGCCACGGCGATGCCATGGTGCCGTTGCTGCGCTATACCACCATCGCCGGCGTCCCCCTCAGCCATTTCCTGAACGACGAGGCCCGCGCCCGCGTGGTGGAGAAAACGCGCCAGGGCGGGGCGGAGATCGTCGCCCTGAAAAAAACCTCCAGCGCCTACGATGCCCCCGCCGCCGCCGTGGCCGCCATGGTGGACGCCATCGTCCATGACCGCAAACGCCTCATGCCCTGCGTGGCGGTGCTGGAGGGGGAATACGGCATGCGCGGTCTGGCCCTGGGTGTGCCCACCCGGCTCGGCCGCGACGGCGTGGAAAAAGTCGTGGAGCTGCCGTTAACGGAAGAAGAACAAGCGGCGCTGGCCGCATCCGCCCAGCCCCTGCGCGATGCTCTCGCCGGCCTGCCCGATTAGCAAGGAGCCCCCCCATGAGCGATGCGCCCCCCACCGTCACCTTTATCGACAATGCCACCGGCAAGCAGGTCGAACTGCCGGTGCGGCGCGGCACCCACGGCCCCCCTGCCATCGAGATCAGCGCCCTGTACAAGGAAACCGGCTGTCTCACCTTCGACCCCGGCTTTGTCTCCACCGCCAGCTGCCGCAGCGCTATCACCTATATCGACGGCGACCAGGGGGTGTTGCTCTATCGCGGCTATCCCATTGAGCAACTGGCGGAAAAAAGCACCTTTTTGGAGGTGGCTTATTTGATGCTCTATGGCGAGTTGCCCAGCAGCGGGCAGCTTGCCGCTTTTACTGAGGTCATCACCCGCCACACCATGATCAACGAAAGCCTGAAAAGCTTCTACCGGGGCTTTTATCACGATGCGCATCCCATGGCCACCATGGTGGGGGTGGTGGGCTCGCTGTCGGCGTTTTATCACGATTCCACCGACATTCGTAACCCGCGCCACCGGGAGGTGGCGGCCCACCGCATGATCGCCAAAATGCCCACCATCGCCGCGGCCAGTTACAAACATTCCATCGGTGAGCCCTTCGTCTACCCGCGCAACCATCTGAGCTACGCCGGCAACTTTCTGAACATGATGTTCTCCGTGCCCACCGAAGAGTACGTGGTGGACCCGGTGGCGGAAAGGGCTCTGGATCTGATTTTCATTTTGCATGCCGACCATGAGCAAAATGCCTCCACCTCCACCGTGCGCCTGGCGGGCAGTTCCGGCGCCAACCCCTTCGCCTGCATCGCCTCGGGCATCGCCGCCCTGTGGGGGCCGGCCCACGGCGGTGCCAACGAGGCGGTGCTCAACATGCTCAATGAAATCGGCGATGTCAGGCGCATACCCCGGTTCATCGCCAAGGCCAAAGACAAAAACGACCCCTTCCGCCTGATGGGCTTCGGCCACCGGGTGTACAAGAATTACGATCCGCGCGCCAAGATCATCCGCCAGATGTGCCATGAAGTGCTGGAAAAACTGGGCGACGACAGCGACCCCTTGTTCGAACTGGCCCTGCGTCTGGAAGAGGTGGCGCTCAAAGACGATTACTTCATCGCCCGCAAGCTCTACCCCAATGTGGATTTCTATTCGGGGCTGATCTACAAGGCGCTGAGGATTCCCACCAATATGTTCACTGTCATGTTCGCCATTGCCCGCACCGTGGGCTGGGTGGCGCAATGGATGGAAATGATCAGCGAGCCCGATCAGCGCATCGGCCGTCCCCGCCAGATCTACGATGGTCACGCCCGCCGCGACTACATCGCCATGGCCGAGCGGCCAGCGGCGCCCCAGGGGTTCGGCGGCACCCTGCCCAACGGCCATGTGGACCGGGGCACCGATTAGCCCGGTTCAATAACTGCCCGGCTGCGGCCAGGAGACAGGCCGGTAATCGCTGCACCGGGCGCTGTGCAGGGTTCTCAGGACGCCGCCGGGGGTGCCCGCGGCCACGGCGGCAGTGGTGCGGCAGCGGGCGAAGGCGCGGGTGAATGCAGCGGGCAACGCCGCTCCGGTGCTGATCCATAAGCCGGTGCGTCCCGTCTCCTGCTCCAGTCCCGGCCACAGATCGTGTTGGTTGAAACGGCGCCCGGCGGTGCTGAGCACGTACACCGGCAGGGGGCGGGGCCAGTAGAAGGCGACCTCCCCGGCCAGTTTGTAATTGGGCACGACAATAAAATCAACCGCCGGCGCCTGCCGGGCCAGGGCCTCGATGGGTGCACGCCAGGCCCGCACTTCCTTAAAGGGATCCTGCCGGGCGCTGAGGCCGAAGGAGTAGGGGAAATAGGCCACCGTCATCAGGACCAGCGACAGGACGAAACCACCGTAAACCAGGCGTCTTTTGAGGGCGCTGGACTGCGGCAGATGGCCGGCCAGCAGAATCAGCAGCCCCAGGTAGACCGGCGCCGGCCAATTGAGCTGCACCTTGGCGCCCAGGGCCTTGATGAAGAAAAATGCGAGCCAGCCCAGGGACAGCCCCCACAGCAGGCGCGGTCCCGGTTCCGCTGGCGGGCGCCACCACACCGTGAGCCCCACAGCGACGATGAGGGGGGAGAGGGCCCCCGCCTGTTCCAGCAAAAACACCAGGCCCCGCTCCAGCGACCAGCTTTGATGGCCCACATGGCCCGCTTCGTGCCGCAGCATCACCCAGTCGTGGGCGGCATTCCACAGAATCACCGGGCTCATGAGCAGCACCATCAAACCCAGCCCACCCCACAGATGGGGCGAGCGCAGCTGATGCCGCCAGCGTGGCACAAGCAGCACCGCCAAGCCCACGGCGGCGGGGAGCAGGCCGATGCTGAGCTTGGTCAGGGTGCCCAGGCCCACCGCCGCCCCCGCTTCCAGCCAGGCGCGGGAGCGGCCGTGAATCAGGGCGCGATAGGCCGCCCACAAACCCCAGGTCCAAAACAAAAACAGCCAGATGTCCGTGGTCATTACCAGGGACAAGGTGAAATAAGTGGGCGTGAGCAGCACCAGTGCCACCGCCCACCAGGCCGCCGCACGCTGCCGCCACACCTCGAAGGCGAAGGCGTAAACGAGGGCCAGCAGGGCGCCGTGGGCCAGCCAGGCGGGCAGGCGCGTCTGCCACTCGCCGTGGCCGAACAGGACTTCCGACAGGGCGATGAGCCAGGCCACCCAAGGGCCTTTGGAGTAATAACTCCAGTCCAGGTGGCGGGACCATTCCCAGTACTGGGCCTCGTCCCAATGCATGTCCACCCCCGCGGCGCGGGTGAGCCAGGCCTTGAACAGAACCAGGGCCGCGGCCAACAGGGCCAGGGCCAGCCCGTCCCGGCGGGGCACCGTCTTTAAGCCGGCTCGTTCCACGCGGCCTCGCCGTTGTTGGCGCTGGCGCTGTCTGCGCGGATCAGATAGGAGCGGGTGTCGGATGATTCGTAATAGGTGCGCGCCATCATTTCGCTCAGCACGCCGGTGGTGAGAAACTGCACCGACACCACCACGAACAGCACGCTGATCAACAACAAAGGCCGGGTGCCGATGCTCTCGCCCAGGGCCAGTTTGACAAAGGCGAGATAGGTCAGCCCCGCGCCTCCCAAAGCGCCGAAGATCAGGCCGATACGGCCGAAGAAATGCCCCGGCCGGGCCCGGAAGCGCATGAAGAAATACACCGCCAGCAAATCCAGCAACACCCGGAAGGTGCGGCCGAGGCCGTATTTGGACTGGCCGAACTGCCGCGCGTGGTGGTGCACCACTTCTTCCTTGATGCGCGCCGGCGAGGTGTTGGCGGCCAGCCAGGCGGGGATGAAGCGGTGCATTTCGCCGTAGAGGCGCACGCTTTTGATCACCGGGGCGCGGAACACTTTCAGGCTGCAGCCGTAATCGTGCAGAGGCACGCCGGTGATTTGGCCGATGAGCTTGTTGGCCAGGCGCGAGGGGATTTTGCGGATCAGATTGTCCTGGCGGTTCTGGCGCCAGCCCGAGACCAGATCCAGGTTTTCCTCCAGCAAGCGCTTAACCAGGCGGGGAATGTCGACCGGGTCGTTTTGCAAGTCGCCGTCCATGGTGACGATGACATCGCCCCGGGTGGCGTCGATGCCCGCCTGCATGGCGGCGGTCTGGCCGAAATTGCGTTGCAGATAAATCAGGCGCACATGGCGGCCCCATTTTTCGCGGGCGGCCTGCATCTCACTCTCGGTGCCGTCGCTGCTGCCGTCGGAGACCAGGATCAGCTCCCAGGGGTGATGGTAGTGCGCCAGACACTCGTGCACCCGCTGGACCAGGGGGGTGACGCTGTCTTGTTCGTTGTACAGGGGGACGACGATGGACAAACGGTGGGGCAGCTCGGTTTGTTCGGTGGTGCTCATGGGGGGCCAGTTCAATTGGGACGGCCGCGCTGACGCGGGCAAGGGGGCGTATTTTACCCCAAAGCGCGCCCACAGCAGGCCCCAAAGGATGCCGATGCCGCCCCCCACCAGGACTTGTGCGGGGTAATGCTTGCCCAGATACACCCGGGACAAGGCCACCAGCGCCGCCACCAGGAACAGACTGCGCGCCCGCCCCCCCAGCACCAGGCTCAAAAACATGGCCGCGGCGAAGAAATTCAGCGCGTGATTGGAGGGCATGCCGGTGAGATTGGGGCCGCAGGCAGCGCCGGGTGGCTGGCCGGGGAGGCGCACCTGCCCGGCCAGTTCGAAACAGGGGCGGGGGTGCTGGAAAGCATTTTTCAACACGTTGCCAAGAAGATCCCCGCTGCCGATCACCAGCAGCGCCATGAGCCACAGCCTGGCCCCCGCTTTGCCCCAGCGGCTCACGAAACCGATCAGCAACAAGGCCAGCAGCGGAAAAGCGAAGCCCCCCCGGGACGACAGCCAGGTGGACAAGGCATCCAGGGCGGGGTGGGCCCAGTCCCGGTTGATCCACAGCAGCAGGGCTTCATTCACGGGGCGGCGTCCGGATCAACAGGCTTGCAGCCCCCCCCAGCACCGTGCTGGCCAGAATGAACAGATGCAGATTGACCGCCCCGCGCAAGGCCGCCCCGGCGTCCAGCCCCAGGGGCAGCAGTGCCGCCACCACTCCCGCTTCATAGGTGCCCGCGCCGGCCACGCCATGCACCGGCAGCACGCTGGTGAGATCGCCGGCGATGACCCCCAGCAGGGCAGGGGCGGCAGGTACAGGCGCGAACAGGGTCAACACCCAGGCAAAAGCCGCCAGTTTCACCAGCCAGTTGACATAAGTCCAC
>DRLM01000075.1 GCA_011375345.1 Gammaproteobacteria bacterium | reverse complement strand
GCGCCACACGTTTCGCATGCGCACGGCCATCATCAATTTTATTCGCGACTATTTGAACCGGCGGGGGTTCCTGGAAGTGGAAACACCGATGATGCAGGTGCTGCCCGGCGGGGCGGCGGCGCGGCCTTTCGTCACGTTCCACAATGCTCTGGACATGGAGTTGTTTTTGCGTATCGCGCCGGAGTTGTATCTCAAGCGCCTGGTGGTGGGGGGGTTCGAGCGGGTATATGAAATCAACCGCAATTTCCGCAACGAGGGTCTCTCCACCCGCCACAATCCCGAATTCACCATGCTGGAGTTCTACGAGGCCTATGCAGACTATCGGGATTTGATGGATCTCACCGAAGCCATGTTACGAGAGATGAGTGCGGCTTTGCTGGGCACGACAGAAGTGCCCTATCAGGGTGAGGTGTATGATTTTGGCCGGCCGTTCCGGCGCCTGAGCGTCAAAGAAGCCATCCTCCGCTTCAACCCGGGCATAGGCGTGGCTGAGATCGAAAATCCGGACCGCGCCAGGGCCGTGGCCAAGGGCTTGGGGATACCGCTCAAGGCGCAATGGGGACTGGGCAAGGTGCAAATCGAAATCTTCGAGAAAACCGTGGAACACCAGCTCAAAGATCCCACCTTCATCACTGCCTATCCCACCGAAGTCTCGCCCCTGGCCCGGCGCAGCGATGACGATCCTTCGGTCACCGACCGCTTCGAATTTTTCGTGGGTGGGCGCGAGATCGCCAACGGCTTCACCGAACTCAACGACGCCGAGGACCAGGCTGAACGTTTCCGCCGCCAGCTGGCCGAGCGGGAGGCGGGTGACGAAGAGGCCATGCACTTCGACGAAGACTACATCACCGCTCTGGAACACGGCCTGCCGCCCACCGCGGGGGAGGGGATAGGTATAGACCGGCTGGTGATGTTGTTGACCGATTCGCCGTCGATACGGGATGTGTTGTTGTTTCCGCACATGCGGGCCAGGTGAGGGCCGCTACATTCCGAACAGGGCCTGGATTTCTTTCAATTCCTCCCGTGCCTCTTCCATGGCCGCGACGCTTTCACCGGGCGTCAGCCCCAGCCTGCCGAAGGCGGGAATCTGGTTCCAGTCTACTTCGGTGAGCCTTTGTGGGTTGCCCAGATAGCTGTGCAGATTGGCCACGATCACCACATCCACGTAGTCCACCGGCCCGGTGCGGGAGGACTGCACGGCTTCGTGTTCGGCGGTGACGGCGACCAGCTCCTTGGGGAAGTGCCACTCGTCCAACACCGTGGGCCCGATGGTGGTGTGGAGGCGGCGCGCCACCCGTTTCAGCACTTCTTCATCTTCCAGCAATTCCGGTTCCAGCTCGGCCCGGCTCAACACAGGCAGCTTGCCGATGTCGTGGACCAGGCCGGCCAGCAGGGCCTGGTCGGGGGCCAGGGTGGTGAACTTGCGGGCGAAGGCGTGGCTCAAGGTGGCCACCTGGACGCTGTGCTGCCACACCTCATGCAAGTGTTGCCTGAGGCTGGGGTGGGCGCCCCGGGCCTGGTAGAGCTGTTCCATGGCCAGGCTGAGGGTAAGGTTGCGCAAAGCCATGGGCCCCAGGCGGGTGATGGCCATGCGCAAATGGGTGATTTCCGTCGCGCCGCGGTACGCCGGGCTGTTGACCACTTTCAGCAGGCGCGCCGTCAGTGCCGGATCGGCGCTGACGGCGATTTCGATTTTGGCCGGGGTGACCTTGGGATCTTCAATGATATTGCGGACCCGCATCGCCACCTCGGGCAGCGAGGGCAGGGTCACGCGATTGGCGTTGAGATCGTCGATAAAGCCTGAGAGAAAGCGTTTTTCCACGTCCATGGCCGAAAGCAGTCGCCTCGCCAAGCAAAGAACTCCAAACTCTTGTCGGCGCCATGGTGGATTTCTAAACGGCCGGTTCCCCGAGGGTCGTGAGGGTCAGTGTGCCGCCTTCTCCCAAGAATAAGGCAGTGTGCCGCGCTGACAAGCGGGGCCGTTGATGCCGCCCAGCCGCCACGCGGCATCTTGTGCTTCCAGACGCAGCACGGCCAGCAGGCGGGAGCCGCCGTCAGGGTGGGGCGCGGCGCTTACCACTGTGCCCGCGGCCTCGTCGCTGCGCAGCGCCGGGCTGTACAGGGCTGCGCCGGGCCCGGGCGGTGTATCGGCGTCGCAGTGCAGCAAAAACATGCGCCGCTTCAGCTTGCCCAGATAACGCATGCGGGCCACCACTTCCTGGCCGGTGTAACAGCCTTTTTGGAAATTGATGGCACCCAGCACATCCAGGTTGAGCATCTGGGGGACGAATCGGTCCGCGGTCTCGGGGGTGACTTGCGGCATTCCCGCCAGGATGTCCAGCAGACGCCAGGGGGCGGCGCCGACGGGGGCGGCGTTCACATCCAGTTTTTGCCACAGGGTCTGGATGTCCGCGGCGCTCCCTGAGATGACAAACCGGGGGTGGGGGCCGGGCAGGCGCACGGTGGTGTAAGCGGCGGTGCTCAAGGTGCCATGGTCTTCTGTGGGGCAGCCGCCCAACAGCCCGGTGAGCGTTGCCTCGGCCGTGGCTGCGGCGTAGCCGATGAGGACCGTCTCCGGATCCGGCTCCAGGCTGACCTTGGCCATCAGGACGTACGTTCTGAGACGGGCCAGGGTGTCTTCCAGCAAGGCCCGGGGCAGCAGCAGTCCGTAGCCGTCTTCGCGCGCCAGGATGCGCAGCAGCGCCAGCACCCGGCCCTGGGGTGAACAATGGGCGGCGAGGGGGCTGTGGGTGGCCGTGGCGGCGTGAATGTCATGGGTAAGCTGCCCTTGCAGAAACGTTGCGGCATCGGGGCCACGGGCGCGAAGGAGGGCGAGGTGGGACAGGTCGCTGATGATCGCTCCAGAGCTTGCGACCCGCAGTTCTCTTGCCGCATTGCCGTAATGAACAACGTGTTCGTCGGCAAACTCCGCTCCGGCGTGATCGCGCAAATACTGTTGCCATGCCGGGTTCATAAGCACGTCCTCCGAGTGATGGCCGCATTGCTGCCGGATCGTGTCAGTATGAACGATTTGCAAATCGTCCTGCCACCGCTGATACTAAACGAGGAAGCCGAGGATGGCGACGAATGGGTATTCTATGCCAAAGCCCCGACCAGCTCCTGTTTTTCTCGATCTTGCCCGGATCCGCCTGCCAGTGACGGCGCTGTTATCCATTGGCCACCGCGTCGCCGGCGTGGTGATGGTGTTGGTGCTGCCTTTTCTGATCTACCTGTTGCAGCTTTCTCTCGCCGATGAGGCCGGCTACGCGCGCGCAAGCGCTGTTTTTGACCATGGCGGGGTAAAGCTGTTGCTGGTCCTGGTGCTGTGGGCATTTTTCCATCATCTTTTCGCCGGGCTCAGGTTCCTGGTGCTGGATTTCGCCGTCGGTCTGGAGCGCGCGGCGGCGCGCCGCTCTGCCTGGCTGGTGAATATCGCCGCAGTGCTGGGCGCGCTGCTGGTGTGGATCGGAGTGATACGGTGAACACTCGCGGCAGCGGCATCAGGGCCTGGCTGTTGCAGCGTTTGAGCGCGGTGTACATGGCCTTGTACATGGTGTTTTTTCTGTTGTCCTTTGCCTGGGAACCTCCCGTGGGCTACAGCGCCTGGCGGGAGTTTGTTGCGGCGCCCGCCATGAGCGTGGCCACGCTGCTGTTGTTTGCCCTGCTGCTGGGGCATGCCTGGGTGGGTGTCCGCGATGTGGTGATGGACTATGTCCATGCCTTCTTCTTTCGTTTCGTGGTGTTGATCACCGTGGCGGCGGCCTTGCTGGCCATGGGAATATGGGCTGCGCTGGTGTTGCTGGCGGGGGGATTGCGATAGTGAAACTGCCCGTGCGTCGTTTCGACACGCTGGTGATCGGCGCCGGCGGCGGCGGGCTGCGCGCCGCTTTGCAGTTGTCCCGGGCGGAAGCCAATGTGGCGGTCGTCTCCAAAGTCTTTCCCACCCGTTCGCACACCGTCGCCGCCCAAGGCGGTATGAACGCCGCCTTGGGCAATGTGCTGCCCGACAACTGGCACTGGCACATGTACGACACCGTCAAAGGCAGCGATTATCTGGGGGATCAGGACGCCATCGAATACATGTGCCGCGCCGCCTCGCGCCTGGTGGTGGAACTGGAGCATTCCGGCGTGCCCTTTTCCCGGCTCGAGAGCGGCAAAATCTATCAGCGGCCTTTCGGTGGTCAAAGCCAGAACTTCGGCGGCGAGCAGGCCGCCCGCACCTGCGCTGCGGCGGACCGCACCGGCCATGCGATTCTCCATGCGCTGTACCAGCAAAACATCCGCGCCCAGACCCATTTCTTCGACGAGTACTTCGCCCTGGATCTGGTCAAGGACAGCGACGGCGTCGTGCTGGGTGCGGTGGTGCTGGAAATCGCCACCGGCGAGCCCTTGGTGATCGAAGCGAAAACCACCCTGCTGGCCACCGGTGGCGTGGGCCAGCTCTTTCGCACCAATACCAACGCCCGCATCAATACCGGCGACGGCATGGCCATGGCCCTGCGCGCCGGCATCCCGGTGCAGGACATGGAATTTTTCCAGTTTCACCCCACCGGCATTGCCGGCAAGGGTATGCTCATCACCGAGGGTGCGCGGGGCGAAGGGGGCTATCTCGTCAACAAAGACGGCGAGCGGTTCATGGAACGCTACGCCCCCCACGCCAAAGACCTTGCCAGCCGCGACGTGGTCAGCCGCGCCATTGCCACCGAGGTGCGCGAGGGCCGCGGTTGCGGCGAGCGGGGCGATTACGTTTTGCTCAAACTGGACCATCTGGGTGAGGAAGTGGTAAAAAAACGCCTGCCGGGCATCCGCGACATGGTGATGACCTTTTTGCACACCGATCCGGCCGTGGCCCCCATCCCGGTGTTTCCCACCGCCCACTACACCATGGGTGGCATACCCACCAACCGCTTCGGTGAAGTGGTGCACGCAAACGGCGACAGCAACGAGGATCCCGTGCCCGGTTTGTACGCGGTGGGGGAATGTGCCTGCGTGTCGGTGCACGGGGCCAACCGCCTGGGTGGCAATTCGCTGCTGGACATTGTGGTGTTCGGCCGGGCCGCGGGCAACTGCATCATCGATTATCTGCGCAGTCACCGTTATCACCGTCCCCTGGATGAGAGCAGTGTGGAGCGGGCCCTGGCGCGCCTGGCCCGCTGGGAGCGGGACGGTGAGGGTGAGTCGGTCAGCGCCCTCAAGGCCGAGTTGCAAGCCGCCATGGAGCACTACTGCGGCGTGTTCCGGCGCGAGGAAGTGCTGGCCGAAGGGGTGGAAAAAGTGCGGGCCATCGCCGCGCGGCTGGAAGATGCCCGGCTCAAAGATCACAGCAAAGTGTTCAACACCGCCCGCATCGAAGCTTTGGAGCTGGAAAACCTGGTGGCACTGGGTCTGGCCACGGTCACTGCGGCCCTGGCCCGCAAGGAAAGCCGCGGCGCCCATTCCCGCATCGACTATCCCCGGCGGGACGACGGGCACTGGCTCAGGCACAGCTTGTATTTCAGCGATGGGCGGCTGGAGTATAAACCCGTGCGGATGCAGCCGTTAACGGTGGAAAGCTTTCCGCCCAAGGAACGTGTGTATTGAACGGGGCCGCCATGCGTTTTTCCATCTATCGCTACAATCCCGAGACCGACGATGCCCCCCGCATGCAGGACTATGAACTGCCCGAGGCGCGTCCGGACATGATGTTGCTGGATGCCTTGCTGGCCCTCAAAGCCCAGGACGAAAGTTTGAGTTTTCGCCATTCCTGCGGCGAAGGGGTGTGCGGCTCCGACGGCATGAACATCAACGGCCGCAACGGCCTGTCCTGCATCACCCCGCTCAAAGATCTGCAAGAGCCGGTGGAGCTGCGGCCCTTGCCGGGTATGCCGGTGATCCGCGATCTGGTGGTGGACTTGAGTCAGTTCTATCATCAGTATCGCTCCGTCAAACCGTGGCTCACCGTACACGAGCCGGAGTCGGAAGTGGAGTATGCGCAAACCCCGCAGGAGCGGGACAAGCTGGACGGTTTGTACGAGTGCATTCTGTGCGCCTGCTGCTCCACCGCCTGTCCTTCTTTTTGGTGGAACCCTGACAAATTCCGCGGTCCCGCCGCTCTCTTGCAGGCCTACCGTTTTCTCGCCGACAGCCGCGACCAGGCCACTGCCGAGCGCCTGGAAGAGCTGGACGGGCCCTATCGCCTGTTCCGTTGTCATACCATCATGAATTGTGGGGAGGTCTGTCCCAAGGGCCTCAACCCCACCAAAGCCATCGGTGGCATCAAGGAGCTGATGCTCAAACACCTCTTATGACTTTCTTGCCGCAACGCCTGGCCTGGCAGTGCCGCCGGGGAATGTTGGAGCTGGATCTGCTGTTGCAAGGTTTTTTGGAACGCGGCTATTCCCGGCTCGACGCCGCCAGCCAGGCGCAGTTCGAGGCCTTGCTGGCCTATCCCGACCCTGTTCTGCTGGAATACCTCATGGGGCGGGCGGTGCCCGCCGATCCGGCCCTGGCCCGTGTCGTCGCCGCTGTCCGCGCCGCTGTATCTTGAGCGCCGGGCCTCCCCTGTCCTGGCCGGGCTTATTCTGCTGAGCCATGTCAGCGCGTTATTGGCATTGGGGCCGCTGAGTCTGCCGGGGTGGGGCAAACTGGCGCTGGCGGGGGCGGTGCTGGGCGCCATGGTGCAGGGCTGGCGCCGCCAGGCCTGCCCCGGCGGGGCGGGGGCGGTGACGAAACTGGTGTGGCGCGCCGAGGGTGGCTGGGTGCTGGTTTTTGGTGACGGCCGGGAGGAAGCGGCGGTGTTGCGGCTGGACTGCTTCGTTCATCCCCTGCTCACGGTGCTGCGCTTTGTCACGGCCGGCGGCCGGCGCATCAACGTGGTGCTGCCCCGGGACGGGCTCGACGAAGACGGGGCGCGCCGCCTGCGGGTGCGGCTCAGGCTGGCGCGGAGCCAGGCGCCGGCGCCGCCACCTTGAAATCAGGTGGCAGCAGGACGGTATTGGCGGGGGGGCGGCGGTTGTCCGGCCCGGGGTAGTCCAAGGTGTAATGCAGGCCGCGGCTCTCTTTGCGTGCCAGGGCCGAATGAATGATGAGTTCCGCCACCAGCGCCAGGTTGCGCAGTTCGATGAGGTCGTTGGTGACGCGGAAATGGCCGTAGTACTCCGCGATCTCCTGTTTGAGCAGCTCCGCCCGCCGTCTGGCCCGTTGCAGGCGTTTGTCGGTGCGCACGATGCCCACATAGTCCCACATGAAGCGCCTGAGTTCGTCCCAGTTGTGGGCCACCACCACCTCCTCGTCGGAGTCTGTCACCCGGCTCTCGTCCCAGGGTGGCACCGGCGGCGGGGCGGGCAGGGCGGGCAGGCGGGTTTGGATGTCTTCGGCCGCGGCCTGGGCGAGCACCAGGCACTCCAGCAGCGAGTTGCTGGCCATGCGGTTGGCGCCGTGCAGGCCGGTGTAGGCCGTTTCGCCCACGGCGTAGAGTCCGGGCAGGTCGGTGCGGCCCGCCAGGCTGGTGATCACACCGCCGCAGGTGTAGTGGGCCGCCGGCACCACGGGCAGGGGCTCCCGGGTCATGTCAAAGCCGAACTCCAGGCAGCGCTGATAAACCGCCGGGAAATGTTCCCTGACAAAAGCGGCAGGCTTGTGGCTGATGTCCAGATAGACGCATTCGAGCCCCAGGCGCTTCATCTCATGGTCGATGGCGCGGGCGACGATGTCACGGGGTGCCAGCTCGGCGCGGGTGTCGAAGCGGTGCAGAAAGGGGCTGCCGTCTGGCAGCAGCAGGCGCCCACCCTCGCCCCGCACGGCCTCGGTGATGAGAAAGGACTTGGCCTGGGGATGGTAAAGACAGGTGGGATGAAACTGGACGAATTCCATGTTGGCCACCCGGCAGCCCGCCCGCCAGGCCATGGCGATGCCGTCTCCGGTGGCCACATCGGGGTTGCTGGAATACAGGTAGGCTTTGCCGGCCCCGCCGGTGGCCAGCACTACGCATTTGCCGCGCAAGGGTAAGACCGAGCCCCGCTGTTTGTCCAGGACGTAGGTACCCAGGCATCGGTCCTCTGCCCCGCCGAGCTTTCTGGCAGTGATCAGATCGACGGCGAGATGGTTTTCAAAGATGTGGACACCGGGATGCTCGCGCAGGCGTTGTTCCAGAGTGGTTTCAATGGCCTGGCCGGTGGCGTCGGCGGCGTGCAGCACCCGCCGGTGGCTGTGCCCCCCCTCGCGGGTGAGGTGGTAGCCGGTGGTGCCGTCGGGGCGGGTCTCGCGGGTAAAGGGCACCCCCTGGTCCATCAGCCACTGCACTGCGGTCCGGCCCCGTTCCACGGTAAAGCGGACCACGGCCTCGTCACACAGGCCGGCGCCTACGTTCAGGGTGTCCTGGATGTGGGAGGCCACCGAATCCTGCGCGTCCCACACGGCGGACACCCCACCTTGGGCATAGTAGGTGGCGCCTTCCTTCAGCGGGCCCTTGGTGACCAGGGCGACCCGCGCCGCGCCGGCCAGGTTCAGGGCCAGGGTCAGCCCGGCCGCACCGCCGCCGATCAGGATGACATCATAGTGATTCTGGTGCATGGGTTTCCGTCAAGGTTGGCTTGTGGTCGTTTAGCCGTCATAATCCGGAATTTATTGCCTGTCCGGCGCTTGCGGCGTGTCCCGGGTCTGGTTTGCACAATTTTAACCGTTGCCGAACTAACTATAACCGGTATTGTCTAGGGCTATGAGTAAAGGGATTTGCTCCTCAGGAGAAGGGGATTGCCCGAATGGGCGAGCAGAGTGTTGACCAACGCCTGGTCGAGCGGGTGCAGCGAGGAGACAAACAGGCATTCGATGTTCTTGTAGCTAAATATCAGCACAAAATCATCAAATTGATCTCGCGTTATATCCACGACCCGTCCGAATCCATGGACGTGGCGCAGGACGCGTTCATCAAGGCTTACCGGGCCCTGCCCAAATTTCGGGGTGACAGCGCGTTTTACACTTGGCTCTACCGGATTGCGATCAATACGGCGAAAAACTATCTGGTGGCCCAGGGGCGGCGCCCGCCAGCCACCGATGTGGAAGCCGAGGTGGCTGAGCAATTCGACGGCGCGGCGGAGCTGCGGGAGAATGCGACCCCCGAGCGCATGCTGCTCAAGGATGAGATAGAACGAACCGTTTTTGAGGTCATTGAACAATTGCCCGAAGATCTTCGTACCGCCATTACGCTCCGGGAGCTGGAGGGTCTCAGTTATGAGGAGATCGCTCAGGCCATGGGCTGCCCCATCGGCACGGTGCGGTCTCGGATTTTCCGGGCGCGGGAAGCGATTCAAAACAAACTCAAGCCCTTGCTGGGCTAGACCGCTAGCATGTCAAGGGATTAGCCGCGGGGAAGACGTATGGCAGTGAGTATGAACGAACAGATATCAGCCTTGGTTGATGGTGAGTTGTCGGCCAAGCAGATCGGCGATGTTTTGGATGCCCTGGAACGAGAGCGGGACAAACAATGTAGCTGGTGTCACTACCATCTCATCAGTGATGCGCTCCGCAACAACCTGCCCGACATCCCCTCCGATCAACTGCTTTCCCGTGTTTCCCTCGCCCTGGCCGACGAGGCACCTCATGCCCCCCCCCCTTCCGCCATCGGCCGGCAAGCTTCGCCCTTCCCTTCCTTTCTCCGCCCTGCCATGGGGTTCGCGGTGGCGGCCTCGGTGGCGGCAGCGGTTTATGTTGGCGTGGGGTGGGACGATGCGCCGGTGGGCAGCACCGTGCCACCGGTAACAGTGGCCACGGCGACATCCTCGGCGAAGGCGCCCTTGCCGCCCTCTGTGCCGTTGCCGGTGCAGGCCAGGCCGGTGGAGTCGTTGGTATTGGACATGGAACAGGCGCCCCCCGCCCTGGGGAAACAATGGAATGTGGACAAGCCCGCGGTGGCCTCCAAACTCAACGATTACCTCGCCAATCATGATGTGTTCTCGCCGGTCTCGGGCGTGCGTCCGGATGTGTTGCCGTATATTCGGATCGTCGGCTATGGCAGCCGCGATGACCACCAAGCCGGACGTTGAGACGGTTCTTTCCTGAGGCGTGGCGAGATGGGGGCGGGATAGTGAGCGGTTTGGGCGTGGGTGTGGCTTGCGGCCGTTATCCCTTTGCTGCCGTGGTGAGCGCGGGGCGCTGGCTGTGGCGGAGGGGTGATCGCAGGATCTCAATTCTGGTCGCCCGGGAGCGGCGTGTAGCGGCGAGACGGTGGGATTGGTCCGTTTGCAGTGTGTTTTGCCTGGCCCTGTTCGGCCTTCACGACCTTTACGCCAATGATGTGGTCGCCGAGGCGCGCACGTGGCTGGACAAGGTGGTCAAGGCAGCCCAGTCCAACAGTTACCAAGGTACTTTTATTTACCGGCGCGGCGACCAGGTCATGGCCATGGACGTCATTCATGTGGCGGACAAAGAAGGTGAACGCGAGCGCCTGGTGTCTCTCAGTGGGGACAAGCGGGTGCTGGTCCGCAGCAAAGAAGGGGTGGTTTGTCTGCTGCCGGGTCACAAGCGCCGTACCGTCAGCACCGGTGGTTTTGGCAAGCCCATTGCCGGTGGACCCTTTTCCAAAATCGACGCCTTTGACGACTACTATCATTTTTCTGTGCGCGGCGGTCAGCGTGTGGCCGGCCGGGACGCGCGTCTGATTCTGATCGAGCCCCGCGACCGCTACCGCTATGGTTATCGCATCTGGGCCGACGAGCAGACCGGCCTGCTGTTGCAGTCGGACCTGGTGGACGAGAACGGCGAGGCTATTGAGCAGATGATGTTCACCCGGATGAACGTGGTGGACAAACCCACATCTGCCATGCTGGAAGCCGTCACCCTGGACGAGGACAGCCGCGCCTTGCTGCGCGAGAGCCAGCCCGGTCCGCGCCCGGTGAACGACTTGCCCTGGCGCCTGAGTGGCTTGCCCGCCGGGTTCTCCCTGGCCGAAAGCTATCGTCACAGTGACCGCAGTGGCCGGGCCGGTTTGGAGCAGATGGTGCTGTCTGACGGCGTGGCGTCGGTGTCGGTGTTTCTGGAGCCTTTGGCGGCCGACGACGAGCCCTTCGTGGGGTTGTCGCATATGGGAGCGGTGCACGCCTTTGGCGCCGTGCTCCGGAATTACCAGCTTACCGTCGTGGGCGAGGTTCCCGCCGAGACGGTGCGGCTCATCGGTCGCGCGGTGAAACCCGTTGAGGGGGCGCAATGATAGAGCAGGGCGCGGTTGTGATAGCGTTGGAAGAGGATCTGGCCTGGGTGGAAACCGGGCGGGAGCGCGCGTGCGGCGCGTGTTCAGCGAACAAAGCTTGCGGCGCCGGCTTGTTTTCCAAAGCCTTGCGCATTAAATCACCACGTCTGCGTGTGGTAAACCGGCTTCGTGCCAAGGTGGGCGATGAAGTGGTTATAGGCATTGACGAGCAAGCCCTGCTGCGTGCTTCCTTCGCGGCTTATTTTATGCCCTTGGTTTTCCTTCTTGTTTTCGCCCTGGCCGGGGAGTTTCTGGGAAGACCCCTGGGCTTTTCCGACGGCTGGAGCGCGCTGGCGGGCCTGCTGGGACTGATGCTGGGCTTCGCCTGGCTGCGGCGTCACAGCCATCGCCTCCGCCGGGATCCCCGTTACCAGCCTGTAGTGTTGAGGGTGTTTGCTTCGGGCCGCACAAAGGCTGCGTGCCGTTAAAATTACATTTTTGGGTGACACCACTCGGGCGGGGACCGTCTCTTTCTTTAAGATACCAGTGACTTTGAAAGCAATAAGCATTGAAGTCGTACAGCCGTCAACAGTCTCTCGTTCAGGAGAACGCATGAACATCAGAATTGAGCAAGGGTATATTCGCTGCACGTGGCATTTGGCGTTGTTCGCTTTATTGGCCTTTCTTGCCACGGTGCGGGTTGAGGCAGGTTCGCTGCCTGATTTCACAGACATCGTCAAGGGCAACAGTGCCGCTGTTGTGAATATCAGTACGACGCAAAAAATCACTCAGCGGCGCAGCCCTTTCCCCCACGGCCGGATGCCGGAGTTCCCCGAGGGTTCACCCTTTGGTGAGTGGTTCCGCCGTTTCTTCGGCGAGCAGGGCGATGAACTCGAGGAATACAATACCGAATCTCTGGGTTCCGGCTTTGTCATTTCCAAAGACGGATATGTGCTGACCAATCACCATGTCATCAAGGGGGCCGATGAGATCGTGGTGCGTTTGAGTGATCGGCGCCAGCTGGTGGCCGAGCTGGTGGGCAGTGACCCGCGCAGCGACGTCGCCTTGTTGAAGATCGATGCCGAGGGTCTGCCGACCGTGGATATCGGTCAATCCAGCCGCCTGGAAGTCGGCGAGTGGGTGCTGGCCATCGGTTCCCCCTTCGATTTTGATCATACGGTGACCGCCGGTATCGTCAGCGCCCTGGGCCGCAGCCTGCCCAATGAAAACTACGTGCCGTTCATTCAGACTGACGTCGCCATCAATCCGGGCAACTCCGGCGGTCCCTTGTTCAATATGGATGGCGAGGTGGTGGGCATCAATGCCCAGATTTACAGCCGCACCGGTGGCTTCATGGGTCTATCGTTCGCCATCCCCATCGACCTGGCCATGGAAGTGGTGGACCAGCTCAAGGACAAGGGTAAAGTCAGCCGAGGCTGGTTGGGTGTGTTGATACAGGATGTGACCCGTGACTTGGCCGAGTCTTTCGGGATGGACCGGCCCGAAGGTGCACTGGTTTCCCAGGTTCTGCCCGACAGCCCGGCGGAGAAATCCGGCTTACGGGTGGGGGACGTGATCGTCAAGTTTGGCGGCCGCCATATTCCCGATTCCGCTTCGCTGCCGCCCATTGTCGGCCGGACCATGGCCGGTGAGACGGTTCCCGTGGAAGTGGTTCGGGACGGCAAGCGCAAAGAAATCAGGGTCAAGATCGGCGAACTGCCGGAAGATGAAGAGTTGAAGCTGGCCAGCCGGGGTGAGAAAAGCTTCAGCGAAGACCGCCTCGGTGCCGTGGTTGCGGAGCTGAACGATGAGCAACGCAAAAGTCTGGACGGCAAGCGCGGCGGCGTGGTGGTCAAGGATGTAAAAGGCGGTGCCGCGCGCGCGGCTGGCTTGCGCGATGGCGATATCATCCTGAAGATCAACGGGGTGGATGTCGAAGGGGTCGAACAGTTTCGGAAGCTGATTGATGCCTTGCCCGCTGACCGCTCCGTCCCCATGTTGATCCAGCGGGGTGACGGGCCGATGTTCCTGGCGTTGAAACTGGGGGACGAGGACGGTTAGCCTGCGATTTCCCACCAGGGGGCGGGCTGATCGCGCAGGGCTTGTGATTCATAGGGGATTTTTAAAATTGCGGAATACACGCGTTGTATTTCCGAATGGAGAAAATCCTCCGTGAATCCAAAGAACAGGCGGGGGCACGTGCATCTGGTGAGGAATGGGGGCCTGGGCGAAACCCGGCGAGCGCCGCCAGCCACTACCTGGAAAACGGGAAAATCAGTTACACTGCGCGTTTTGCCGCCAGTGTGTCCGGCTTTCCCAGTTTTCTTTCCAGATGAATCACATACGTAATTTTTCCATTATTGCCCATATTGACCATGGCAAATCGACCCTGGCGGATCGGTTTATCCAGTTTTGCGGTGGTTTGACGGATCGTGAAATGGCGGCCCAGGTGCTGGACTCCATGGATTTGGAGCGCGAGCGGGGCATCACCATCAAAGCCCAAAGCGTCTCGCTGGAGTATCACTCTCCGGGCGGGGAGACTTATCTCCTCAATTTTATCGACACCCCGGGGCATGTGGATTTTTCCTATGAAGTCTCCCGCTCCCTGGCGGCCTGCGAGGGGGCTTTGCTGGTGGTCGACGCCTCGCAAGGCGTGGAAGCCCAGACCCTGGCCAACTGCTATACCGCCATCGAACAGGGCCTGGAAGTGGTGCCGGTGCTGAACAAAATCGATTTGCCCACCGCCGAGCCCGAGCGGGTGAAGGGGGAAATTGAGGACATCATCGGCATCGAGGCCGGGGATGCCGTACCCGTGAGCGCCAAAACGGGCCTGGGGGTGCGGGATTTGCTCGAAAGCCTCGTGCAACGCATTCCCCCGCCCCGCGGTGATGCGGATGCGCCGCTCAAGGCGCTGATTGTTGACTCCTGGTTCGACAATTATCTCGGTGTGGTGTCGTTGGTGCGTGTCATCGACGGCGAGCTGGCGGCCAAGGACAAAGTCACTGTCATGTCCACCGGGCGCAGCTACCAAGTGGACAAGGTTGGTATTTTCACCCCCAAGCGTCACGACAAAGAGCGACTCAGCGCCGGGGAGGTGGGCTTCGTTGTCGCCGGCATCAAAGATATTGACGGTGCCCCGGTGGGTGACACCCTCACCCATACGGCGAGGCCCGCGGCCGCGCCCCTGGCCGGCTTCAAGAAAGTGCAGCCGCAGGTGTTCGCGGGACTGTTCCCGGCGTCCGCCGACGAGTATGAAGATCTGCGCGAAGCCCTGGCCAAACTGCGTCTGAACGATGCCGCCCTGTTCTATGAGCCGGAAACCTCCCAGGCTCTGGGTTTCGGTTTCCGCTGTGGTTTTCTCGGCATGTTGCACATGGAAATCGTGCAGGAACGTCTGGAGCGGGAATACAACCTCAATCTTATCATTACCGCCCCCACGGTGGTCTACGAAGTGCTGACCAGGCAGGGTGAGACCTTGTACGTGGACAATCCCGCCAAGCTGCCCGCTGTCGGGGATATGGAAGAGATGCGTGAGCCCATCATCTCCGCACATATGCTCGTGCCCCAAAGTCATCTGGGCGCTGTCATCGGCCTGTGTGAAGAGCGGCGCGGCGTGCAGAAAACAATGCAGTTTCACGGCAATCAGGTGGCGCTGACTTACGAGCTGCCCATGGCTGAGGTGGTCATGGACTTTTATGACCGCCTCAAATCTGTCAGCCGCGGTTATGCCTCCATGGACTATCAGTTCGAACGTTTTCAGGCGGCGGACCTGGTCAAGCTGGACGTCTTGATCAACGGTGAAAAAGTGGATGCCCTGTCCATTATTGCCCATCGCGAAAACAGTTTTTACCGGGGCCGCGAATTGACGGAGAAACTGCGGCAGGTGATTCCGCGGCAGATGTTCGATGTGGCCATTCAGGCCGCCATCGGCGCCAAAATTATCGCCCGGGAGACGGTGAAGGCCTTGCGCAAGAACGTCACCGCCAAATGCTATGGCGGTGATATCACGCGCAAGCGCAAGTTGCTGGAAAAACAAAAAGAAGGGAAAAAACGCATGAAACAGCTCGGCTCGGTGGAAATCCCCCAGGAAGCTTTTATGGCGGTTTTGCATGTAGGAAAAAAATGAGATGGATTTCGAAACAATAATGGTATTGGCCCTGCTGGCCTGTGGGGCGGTTTGGGTCGTGGACGCGCGCTGGTGGGCGCCGCGCCGTCAGGCGGCTGTGGCTGCCGCCGGAGAAGCGGCGCGGGGCGGGCTGGATGAGGATACCCGGGCCCGCCTCAGCAAAGAACCCACGCTGGTGGAATACGCCAAATCATTTTTTCCCGTTATTCTGGCAGTGCTGCTGTTGCGCTCGTTTTTGGTCGAGCCCTTTCGCATCCCCTCCGGTTCCATGATTCCGACCTTGTGGGTGGGCGATTTTATTCTGGTGAACAAGTTCAGTTATGGTCTGCGGTTGCCGATTGTAGATACGAAGTTTGTTTCCATTGGCGAACCCCAGCGTGGCGATGTGATTGTGTTTCGATACCCCTCCGACCCTTCCGTGGACTACATCAAGCGGGTGATTGGCCTGCCGGGTGATCATATCGCCTACCGCGACAAAACGGTGTATGTCAATGGCAAGCCCCTTCCGCAGGAGTATCTGGGGCCCTACACGGATGTGAGTACCGGTATTCCGTGGCCGGCGAAGTTGAAAAAGGAAGTGATCGACGGGCGCGAGCACAAGCTGGTGGTGCATCCCGGTTATCGCGGGCCGTTGGATTTCGGGGAATGGGATGTGCCGGAAGGGCAGTATTTCGCCATGGGGGACAACCGTGACAACAGCAATGACAGCCGCGCCTGGGGGTTCGTGCCGGAAGAGAATCTGGTTGGCAAGGCGTTTTTTATCTGGATGAACTGGAATTCTGACACCGGCGGCATCACCTGGAACCGCCTCGGGGACAGTATCCAGTAAAGCTCAAATTCACTGCATCGAGGAGTTAAGCAATGTCCCACTCAAGCGGCCGTCATCGCCAAGCGGGCATGACCTATATCGGGATGTTGATCATCTTTCTCGTGGTCGCCTTTTTCGGGATCGTGCTGGTCAAAGTAGGGCCCTTGTATCTGGAAAACTTCAAAGTGAAGTCGGTGTTGCAGTCCTTGCAGGACGACGAGGAGAGCATGGGCTTGTCCGCCCGTGAACTCAAAAAGCGCATACTCAGGCGTTTTGATATCGATGACATTGACAGCGTGGATGGCAAAGCGATCACCATTGATCAACAGCGCGGCAAGACCGTGGTCACTGTGGACTACTCCGCCCAGGTTCCCCTGTTTTGGAACATCGATGTTGTCGTCCATTTCCCCGGCAACCAAGTGGAGCTGACCCGGCGCTGAACCCTGTTTTGAACTCCCTGCAAAGCAAACTGGCCTACGATTTCAAACGTCCCGCCTTGCTGGAGATGGCGCTGACCCACCGCAGTGCGGGAAAGCGCAATAACGAGCGTCTGGAATTCTTGGGTGACGGCGTGTTGAATCTGCTGGTCGCCCACCTGCTTTTCGAGCGCTTCCCCGCGGCCACGGAAGGCCAGCTCAGCCGTCTGCGCGCCAATCTTGTCAACGGCACAATTCTGGCGGAACTGGCGCGGCAACTGGAGCTGGGCGGCTGTTTGAGCCTTGGTTCCGGTGAGCGGAAAAGCGGCGGTCACCGGCGCGATTCCATACTCGCCGGGGCATTGGAAGCAGTGATTGGCGCCATGTATCTGGACGGCGGTTTCATCGCGGTGCAGCGCTGGGTGACGGCGCTATACGCGGACCGCATCAACGGCCTGAACCCGGACGACGTGCTCAAAGATCCCAAAACCCGCTTGCAGGAGTATCTTCAGGGCCGGGGGCAGGCTTTGCCGGAATACCGCCTGGTGGCCACCGAGGGCGAAGCGCATAATCAGCGTTTTACGGTGAGCTGCAAAGTCGTGGGCCTGGAGGAAGAGGTGATCGGCCGGGGCCGCAGCCGCCGTGCCGCAGAGCAACAGGCGGCTTGCAAAACGCTGGATCTGTTGACCGGCGCGTCCTGACAGGATATTGACAAAGGCCTTCCTGGCCTTTGTCAACGCCGGCCGCCGCCTACGCGGTTTGCGGCTGCCTCCGTTTTCAATGACCTGTTGCCATTGCCACGACGGTGCCTCCATACACCGCATACAGCTTGTTGGAAAACGGAGTTTTTCAACAAACTGCCAAGTCAGGCTTTATTGCTGGATTGTCGTACATGTCCGAAAAATCTGTGCCGGAACGTTGCGGTTATGTGGCCCTCATCGGGCGGCCCAACGTGGGCAAATCGTCCCTGTTGAATTGTCTGTTGGGGCAAAAGATTGCCATCACCTCGCGCCGGCCCCAAACCACCCGGCACCGCATCCTGGGTATCAAAACCAGCGCTGCTGCTCAGGCCGTCTACGTGGACACGCCAGGAGTGCACCGGGAACAAAAGCGGGCCCTGAACCGCTACATGAACCGTACCGCCAAAAACGCGGTGCACGATGTCGACGTCATCGTCTTCGTGCTTGAGGCATTGCAGTGGGGCAGGCAAGAGGATGAGATCCTCGCCTTGTTGAAGGGCGTCTCGGCACCGGTGCTGGTGGCTCTGAACAAAGTCGACCGGGTGACGGACAAAGAGGCCCTGCTGCCGTTTATCGCCCGGCTGGCCCGGGCCCGTGAATTTGCTGCCCTCGTTCCCGTTTCTGCACTGAAAGGGGACAACGTGGACCGTCTGGAGGCCGAAGTGACGGCGCGTTTGCCCCCCGGACCACCGTTCTTTCCGGAAGATCAGGTGACTGACCGCAGCGAGCGCTTTCTCGCCGCCGAGCTGGTGCGGGAAAAACTGACGCGCCGGCTGGGACAAGAACTGCCCTACGCCCTTACAGTGGACGTGGAACAATTCAAGGACGAAGGGCGGCTGGTGACGATTGCCGCCGCCATCTGGGTGGAGCGGGACAGCCAAAAGGCCATCGTCATCGGTTCCGGTGGTGCCGTGCTCAAGGCCGTGGGCCAGGCGGCCCGGGAAGAGATGGAGCGTTTGTTCCAACGCAAAGTCTTCCTCAAGCTCTGGGTGGGGGTGAAAAAAAACTGGCCTGAGGACCAGCGGCTGTTGCGCAGTTTGGGTTACACTGACGAGGGATGAACCCTCACACGCCGTTGCAAGCCGCCTGCCTGTTGCACCGCCGTCCCTATCGGGAAACCAGCGTGTTGCTGGACGCGTTCACGGCCAGCCATGGCCGGATGGCGCTGGTGGGCCGCGGTCTGCGCCGGGGGAAGAAAGGCAGCCTGAGTGCTGCGACCCTGCAGCCGTTCCAGCCCCTGTTGTTGTCGTGGCAGGGCACGCGCGACCTGGTGACCCTGACCGCGGCGGAGCCCGCCGGTGCGGCCCTGGCCTTGACGGGGGAGGCGCTGCTTTGCGGTTTCTATCTCAACGAATTGCTGACCCGCCTGCTGCACCGTCACGACCCCCATCCGGAGCTATACGCCTGTTATGTGGACACGCTGCAGCGGCTGGCCGGTCTGGGTTCCACCGCGGGGGCACGGGATGAGCTCGAGCGGGTGCTGCGGGGCTTTGAGCTGCGTTTGTTGCGTGAAATCGGCTATGGCCTGCCGTTGGACGGCAAGGACGGCAGCGGCCGGCCGCTGGAGCCCGATCGCCACTACATCATTGACCCGCAACGTGGTCCCCTGGAAGATAAAGGCGCAGGCTGCGGTGGAGTGCGGGTCAGCGGCCGCAGTCTGCTCCAGCTCCGCCGGGGAACCTTGAGCGACCCACAAAGCCTGCGCGACGCCAAGCGGGTGCTCCGTGCCGCGCTGGCCCCGCATCTGGGGGCGCGTCCGCTCACCAGCCGACGGCTGTTTGCGGCCCGGCCAGAAAGCTGAAGGAGAAACCCCGTTGCGGGGCCGATCAAAAAGCCCGGGTCCGTCACAGCGTCGCCCCAGCGTGTCGGGGCGCGGCCGTGAAGTCGTGCGCAACTTCCGAGGTACCGAGACGAGAGAAATGCTCATGGATCAGGATATTTTACTGGGGGTCAACATCGACCACGTTGCCACCTTGCGCCAGGCGCGCCTGACCCGCTATCCCGACCCGGTGCACGCCGCCCTGGAGGCGGAGCAGGCCGGCGCGGACGGCATCACTCTGCACTTGCGGGAAGACCGCCGCCATATCCAGGAGCGGGACGTGGAGCTGCTCAAGGGCATGTTGACGGTGCGCATGAATCTGGAGATGGCCGTTACCGAAGGCATGCTGGCCTTCGCTGAGCGCATTCAGCCCGAAGACTGCTGCCTGGTGCCTGAACGGCGTGAGGAACTGACCACCGAGGGGGGGCTGGACGTGGCCGGTTTGGGCAGCAGAGTGAAGGAGGCGTGTGAACGGCTGGCCGCCGCCGGCTGCCGTGTGTCCCTGTTCATTGATCCCGACCCACGCCAAGTGGATGCCGCCGCTGCGGCGGGGGCACCGGTGGTGGAAATCCACACCGGCTGCTATGCGGATGCCGGGGGCGCCGCCGCGCGGCAGCGGGAATATGAAAAAATCGTCCGCGCCGCGGACCATGCCGCCAGCTTGGGCATGCAGGTCAACGCCGGCCATGGTCTGCACTACCACAATGTGGAAGCCATCGCCGCCCTGGCGGCTGTGCGCGAGCTCAATATCGGCCACGCCATTATCGCCCGCGCGGTGTTTTCCGGCTTGCAAAATGCCGTGCGGGAAATGAAGCGCTTGCTGCGGGGCGCGCGTGCCGCGGCAAGATAAACGAGAACAAAGCGGGCCAATTGCTTGAAAGTGCTGGCACACGTTTGTTAACATTGCGCCCGGTGCTGCGGGGTGGAGCAGTCTGGCAGCTCGTCGGGCTCATAACCCGAAGGTCGCAGGTTCAAATCCTGCCCCCGCTACCACATAACAACAAAGCCCCGCGCGCGGGGCTTTTTGTTACCTGAACGGGTGGAGAAGGTCTGCGGCGAGCGCAGCCGGAGGCCCCAGAGCCGCTCGGAACGAGCGCCTCAGGTGCTGGTTTCGCATTTGAACGAGACAGTGGGCCATGGGCCCATTTTTTATTTCGGCCGTACTATTTCGGAAGCCGGGGATGACAACGAGAGCGCCGGACAAGGTCGAACAGCCCATCGCCTCCGCGGTGGCGGCCCTGGGTTACGAACTGGTGGGTGTTGAATGCCTGCCCCAGGGGCGCCATTCCGTGGTGCGGGTGTACATTGATGCGCCGGCGGGCATCACCCTGGACGATTGCGAGCGGGCCAGCCATCAGATCAGCGGCGTGCTCGATGTGGAAGACCCCATCAAGGGGCAGTACATATTGGAAGTGTCTTCGCCGGGCCTGGACCGGCCCTTGTTTACAGCGGAGCATTTCAACCGTTTTGCCGGTGCAAAAGTGAAATTGCGTCTGACCCGTGCGCGCGACGGCCGCCGCCAGTTTACCGGCGTGTTGCTGGGCATGCGGGGGGGCGATGTGGCGATGAAATTGGACGACGGTGAGCTTTGCGTGCCGTTGGGAGAAGTCGAACGGGCGCGGCTGGTGCCCGAGTATTGACACGTAGTGATGAGCAAGCCTGTCCGCCGGCGGCCATGCCGCCGGGGCTTGAGGTGAGGCGAAAGCATGAACAAAGAGATTTTGTTGGTCGTCGATGCGGTCTCCAATGAGAAGGGCGTCGACAAGGAAATTATCTTTGACGCTATCGAGGCGGCTTTGGCGACGGCGACCAAAAAGCGTCACGGCGGAGAGATCGACGTGCGCGTGGCCATAGACCGGGAAACCGGCGATTACGAAACCTTTCGCCGGTGGGAAGTGGTGGCGGATGATGATGAGGACGGGTGGGAATCCCCCGAGCGCCAAGTGCGTCTTAGCGTAGCCCGGGAGCGCGATCCAGCCGCGCAGGTCGGTGACTTCATCGAGGAGCCCATGGAATCCATCGCCTTCGGCCGTATAGCGGCGCAGACCGCCAAACAAGTCATCGTGCAGAAAGTGCGCGATGCCGAGCGCGCCCAGGTGGTGGAGGCCTACCAGGACAAAGTGGGGCAGTTGGTCTCCGGTGTGGTCAAGCGGGCTGACCGTGGCAGTGTGACGCTGGATCTGGGGGGGAACGCCGAAGCCTTCATTTCCCGGGAAGATTTGATTCCCCGTGAACAGGTGCGCAGTGGTGACCGTTTGCGCGGCTATTTGCGCGAAGTGCGGGCCGAGTCGCGCGGGCCGCAGTTGTTTGTCAGCCGCACCGCACCGCAGCTGATTATTGAATTGTTCAAGCTCGAAGTGCCGGAAGTGGGGGAGGGCTTGATTGACATCCTGGGCGCCGCGCGCGACCCTGGATCGCGGGCCAAGATTGCGGTGCGTTCCAATGACCCCCGTATTGATCCCGTGGGCGCTTGTGTGGGCATGCGCGGTTCCCGGGTGCAGGCAGTGTCCAATGAACTGGCGGGCGAACGCATCGACATTATTCCCTGGGATGAAAACCCGGCTCAATTCGTCATCAACGCCATGTCGCCGGCGGAAGTGAAATCCATTGTGGTGGATGAAGACACCCACAGCATGGACGTGGCCGTGGCGGAAGAAAGCCTGTCCCAGGCCATTGGCCGGGGTGGGCAGAATGTACGTCTGGCCAGTCAGCTCACGGGTTGGGAGCTGAACGTCATGACCGAGGACGAGGCGGTTGAAAAAAGCGAAGCGGAAACCATTGCCCTGCAAAAGGCGTTCATGGAGCAGCTCGATGTGGATGAAGATGTGGCGGCGGTGCTGGTGCAGGAGGGCTTTTCCAGCATAGAAGAGATCGCTTACGTGCCTGTGCAGGAGCTGGAGGCCATCGAGGAATTTGACAGTGATATTGTCGAAGAGCTGCGTAACCGCGCGCGGGATGTCTTGCTGACCCGCGCTATCGCCACCGAGGAGCAAACGCCGGAACCGGCCCAGGACCTGCTGGAGATGGAGGGCATGGACCGGGCGCTGGCCTTTCGCCTGGCGGAGCACGGCGTGGTCACGCGGGAGGATTTGGCGGAGCAGTCGGTGGATGAGTTGCTCGATATCGAAGGGATAGACGAGCGCAAAGCAAGCGAACTAATCATGACAGCGCGGGCCCCCTGGTTTGCGGAAGAGCAGCAGGGCTAGCGGAACGAGAGAGTGCACATGGCTGAAGTGACAGTAAAGCAGTTTGCGGAAGTGGTCGGTATCCCGGTGGACCGGCTGTTGGTTCAGCTCGAACAGGCGGGTTCCTCCATCACTTCGCCGGAGCAGACCATCTCCGACAAAGAGAAGGTGGAATTGCTGAGCTATCTGCGCCGCTCTCACGGTGCGGCTGAGGTGTCGGCAGTGGGCGAGCCCCAGAAGATCACCTTGAAAAGGCGTACCGTCAGCGAGCTGCGCCAGTCCGGGCCGCAGGGCAAGAGCAAAACGGTCAACGTGGAGGTGCGCAAGCGCCGCACCTACGTCAAACGCAGCGTGGCCATGGCGGATGAGGCGGCGCGCATTGAAAGCCAGTTGGCGGAGCGCGAGCGGCAGGAAGCCCTGGAACGCCAGCAGCGTGAAGAGGCGCGCCGGCGCGAGGAAGAGGCACGGCGCCAGGCGGAGGAAGCCGCGCGTCAGGAAGAAGAGCGCCGCCGCAAAGCCGCGGAAGAGGCAAAGCAGCGGGCGGAGGAAGAAGCTGCCAGGCGCCGCGCCGAAGAGGAGGCCGCCAGCCGGGCCCGCAAAGCCGGCGAAGAAGGGGCGCGTCGTGCCGCCCCTGCTGCGCCGGAGAAAAAAGAAAAGCGCCGGCCAGCCAAAAAAGAGAAGGAAAAAGAAGCTGCCGATGCCCGTGCCACCAAATACGGGCGCAAGGAACTGCATCTCACCGCTGGCAAAACCGGCCGTCGCAAAGGCAAGCAAAGCCGCGCCAAGGGCGGTGTCGCGGTGGGGGGAGGCAAGCATGGTTTCGCCCGGCCCACCGCGCCCATTGTGCGCGAGGTGAGCATTCCCGAAACCATCACCGTGGCCGAGCTGGCGCAAAAAATGTCGGTCAAGGCCACTGAAGTCATCAAGTTCATGATGAGCCTGGGCACCATGGCGACCATCAACCAAGTGTTGGACCAGGAAACGGCCACCCTGGTGGTGGAGGAAATGGGGCATGTGGCCAAGCCGCTGCAAGATGTGGAAATGGAGCTGGAGGCCGCGGATGCCGGCAAAGCGCAGGGTGAAGCCCTGCCCCGCGCGCCGGTGGTGACCATCATGGGGCACGTTGACCACGGCAAAACCTCGCTGCTGGACTACATTCGCCGTAGCCGCGTGGCCGCCGGCGAGGCCGGTGGTATCACCCAGCATATCGGCGCCTACCACGTGCAGACCGGGCGCGGCATGATCACCTTCCTCGATACTCCGGGGCACGCCGCGTTTACCGCCATGCGGGCCCGTGGTGCCCAGGTGACGGACATCGTGATATTGGTGGTGGCGGCGGACGACGGCGTGATGCCTCAAACTATGGAAGCCATCCAGCATGCCAGGGCAGCAGGTGTGCCGCTGGTGGTCGCGGTCAATAAAATCGACAAGCCGGATGCGGATCCAGAGCGGGTCAAACAGGAACTGGTGGCCCAGGAAGTGGTGCCCGAAGAGTGGGGCGGCGATGTCATGTTCGTTCCGGTTTCCGCCAAGACCGGCCAGGGGGTGGATGATCTGCTCGAGGCCTTGTTGCTGCAAGCCGAACTGATGGACTTGAAGGCAGTGAAAGAGGCTCCCGCCCACGGCGTGGTGGTGGAGTCCACCCTGGAAAAAGGGCGCGGGCCGGTGGCCACGATTCTGGTGCAATCCGGCACCCTGCGCAAAGGCGATGTGTTGCTGACCGGCCATGAATACGGCCGGGTTCGCGCCATGTTTGATGAAAACGGTCATTCCGTGGACGAGGCCCCCCCTTCCACGCCGGTGCAGGTTCTGGGCCTGTCGGGTACACCCAACGCGGGTGATGCGGCCGTGGTGCTGGCTGATGAAAAGAAAGCCCGTGAAATCGCGCTGTTCCGGCAGGGCAAGTTCCGCGATGTGGCGCTGGCGCGCCAGCAAGGCGCCAAGCTGGACGAGATGTTCTCTCAGATGGGGCAGGGCGAGGTCAATACCCTGAATCTGGTGGTAAAAGCTGACGTGCAGGGTTCTTTGGAAGCCTTGCGCGAATCCCTGATCAAACTGGGCACCGATGAAGTGCAGGTGAAGCTGGTGGGCAGCGGGGTCGGTGGTATCACCGAGTCTGATGTCAATCTGGCACTCACTTCCCAGGCCGTGGTGGTGGGCTTTAACGTCCGCGCCGACGGTTCCGCCCGCCGGGTGGCTGAGGAACGCGGCGTGGAAGTGCGCTATTACAGCGTCATTTACGATGTGATTGAAGATGTGCGCCAGGCCCTGTCCGGCATGCTGTCACCGGAAATCAAAGAGCAGATCGTCGGTCTGGCCGAAGTGCGGGATGTGTTTCGCTCGCCCAAGCTGGGCGCCATCGCCGGCTGCCTGGTGGTGGAGGGCACGGTCAAACGCGACAACCCCATCCGCGTGCTGCGGGACAACGTGGTGATTTACGAGGGTCGCCTCGAATCCCTGCGGCGTTTCAAGGACGACGTCAATGAAGTGCGGGCGGGTACGGAATGCGGCATCGGTGTGAAGGATTACAATGACGTCAAGCCCGGCGACCAGATCGAGGTGTACGAACGCGTCGAAGTGGCGCGGGAAATCTGAAGCGGCATAGCATTCCGGCACCCGTCCCATGGCGAAAGAATTCAGCCGCGCGGAACGTTTGGGCGGCCAGATCCAAAAGGAGCTGGCCGTTTTGCTGCAGTCCGGAATCCGCGACCCCCGGCTTCGGTTTGTCACTGTTTCCCACGTCTCCTTAAGCCGGGATCTGGCTCATGCCAAGGTCTACGTTTCCATGTTGGCGCAGAGCGGGGAGGTGAATGAGGTCGTGCGCGCGCTCAATCATGCCGCGGCTTATTTGCGCCGTCAGTTGGGGCGCCGGATTGTCACCCGCATAGTGCCGGATTTGCAGTTCATTTATGACGATTCAATGGAACAAGGCAACCGGGTGGCAGCCCTGATCGAGGGCCTGAAAGCCGGACAGCCAAACGACAAAGAGTGAGTTGAAGTGGTACGCCGTAGCAGAGGAAGAATTATCGATGGCATCGTGCTGCTGGACAAGCCGGTAGGCATGACCTCCAATGCCGCGCTGCAGGCCGTGAAGCGGGCCTTCAGGGCGCGCAAGGCCGGTCACACCGGCAGCCTGGATCCCCTGGCCAGTGGCCTGTTACCCATTTGTCTGGGTGCGGCCACCAAGTTGTCGCCCTTTTTGCTGGAATCGGACAAACGTTATCTCGTGACCGTGCGCCTGGGAATCAAAACCACCACGGGAGATGCTGAAGGTGACCTGGTCGAACACCAGGAGGTGGCAGGGTTCAGTGATGAGCGTGTCGACGAGGTGCTGATGTTTTTTCACGGCGCCATTCAGCAGGTGCCGCCCATGCACTCCGCCATCAAACACAAGGGGCAGCCTCTTTACAAGCTCGCTCATCGCGGTATCGAAATCGAGCGCCAGGCCCGCACAGTGCGCATCGACGAGTTGCGCCTGCTTCGCAACGAGGGTGAGACCCTGGAATTGGAAGTGGCCTGTTCCAAGGGGACTTATGTGCGCACACTGGCGGAAGACATTGGTGTGGCCCTCGGTACCGTCGCTCACGTGGCCGCTTTGCGCCGCACCGGCGTCGGGCCGTTTGCCGACACTCAGTCGGTGACCCTGGAAGCGGTGGAAACATTGGCCGAAGAAAACCATCAGCGTCTGAGTGAGCTATTGTTACCTATGGAATCGGCCTTGGCCGCGTGGCCCGATGTGTGCCTTTCGGAAGACATGGCCTATTACATGCGCCAGGGGCAGGCGGTGTTCGTGCCTCGCGCGCCCACCAGCGGCTGGGTGAAGTTGCGCGACGCCCGCCAGCGTTTTCTGGGCGTGGGTTGTGTCCTGGCCGACGGCCGCGTTGCGCCCAAGCGTTTACTGGGTTCCACGGGATGAGCGCCGCGTCCGTTTTTCCTGAATATTTGCTGAGTTTTTCTTGTGCGTATTTGTCAATGGCAGGTAAAATACGCGCTTTTATCAGTTCCCAACCAGTTGGAGTACCGCGTCCATGGCATTGAGCAGCGAAGCCACGCAGCAGATCATCGAGCAATATCAGCGCAGCACCGGCGATACGGGTTCGCCCGAAGTGCAGGTGGCCCTGTTGTCGGCGCGCATTAACCAGTTGTCCGAGCATTTCAAGGATCATGCCCACGATCACCATTCGCGCCAGGGGCTGTTGAAAATGGTGAGCCAACGGCGCAAGTTGTTGGACTACCTTAAGAAAGCCGATTTGGAACGCTATCGTAGCCTGATTTCTCGCCTGGGATTGCGGCGCTGAGCAAAGCGTTTCCGCAGCGTGTGCTTCTGCCCGTGCGGACAGCGCCGCGGCCCGGGCGGGGCCCTCGTACCACCTCTTATACTTCTCTTGCGTAAGGAATCACTCGTGACACCGCAAAAAAAAGTTTTCCAGTACGGCGAGCACACCGTAACCATTGAGACCAATGAAATCGCCCGCCAGGCCTCTGGTGCGGTGTTGATCAGCATGGGCGACACGGTCGTGCTGGTGACGGCCGTTGGTGTGAGCGAAGCGGTGGAGGGGCGCGACTTCTTTCCGCTTACCGTCAATTACATGGAACGCACTTACGCGGGGGGCAAGATTCCAGGCGGTTTTTTCAAGCGCGAAGGGCGTCCCACCGAAAAGGAAACGCTGACCTCAAGGCTGATCGACCGGCCACTGCGCCCTTTGTTTCCCAAGGGCTTTACCAACGAAGTCCAGGTGATCGCCACGGTCATGTCCATTGACAAGGACATCGACCCAGACGTTCCCGCCATGCTGGGCGCGTCCGCCGCCCTGGCCTTGTCCGGTCTGCCGTTTGACGGCCCCATAGGTGCCGCCCGGGTGGGCTACAAAAATGGCGAATATGTGCTCAATCCCACGCTGACCGCGCTCAAAGAGTCCGAGCTGGACTTGGTGGTGGCCGGGACCGCAGATGCGGTATTGATGGTGGAATCCGAAGCCCGCCAGTTGCCGGAGTCGGTCATGCTGGGTGCGGTGATGTTCGGCCATGAGCAAATGCAAACGGCTATCCAGGCCATTGAAGAACTGGCCGCGGTTGCGGGCAAACCGGCCTGGGACTGGCAGCCGCCGCCCGTGGATGAGGCACTGCAGCAAGCCGTGGCTGAACGCTGCGCCGCGGCCCTGGCTGAGGCCTATCAGATTGCCGAGAAGCAGACCCGTCAGCAGAAAGTGGCGGAGATCCGCCAGGCCGCCCTGGCTGAGCTGGCCGGTGAAGACTCGCTGTGGGATGCGGAACAGGTCCGCGATGCCTTTGGTGCCTTGGAAAAGAACACAGTGCGCAGCCGGATCCTCGCCGGCCATCCCCGCATCGACGGGCGTGACACCAAAACCGTGCGTCCCATTTCCATCCGGGTGGGCGTATTGCCGCGCACGCATGGTTCGGCCCTGTTCACCCGCGGTGAAACCCAGGCCCTGGTGGTGACCACATTGGGCACGGCGCGCGACGCCCAGGTGATTGATGCCATCGAGGGCGAATACCGCGAACCCTTTATGCTGCACTACAATTTTCCGCCCTACAGCGTCGGCGAGGCTGGCTTTGTGGGCAGTCCCAAGCGGCGCGAAATAGGCCATGGCCGCCTGGCCAAGCGGGGCGTGATGGCGGTGATGCCTGATATGGACGAGTATCCCTATACGGTAAGGGTGGTGTCGGAGATCACCGAGTCCAACGGGTCCAGCTCCATGGCATCGGTATGCGGTTCCAGTTTGTCCATGATGGATGCCGGTGTTCCCCTGAAAGCGCCGGTGGCGGGTATTGCCATGGGCCTGATCAAAGAAGGAGATCAGTTCCAGGTGCTGAGCGACATCCTGGGAGATGAGGACCACCTGGGCGACATGGATTTCAAAGTGGCGGGGACGGCCGGGGGCATTACGGCCCTGCAGATGGACATCAAAATCAAGGGGATCACCCGTGAAATCATGGATGTGGCCCTGGAGCAGGCCAAGGCGGGGCGCCAGCACATTCTGGGTGAGATGGCCAAGGTCATCGACAAGCCCCGCGAAGAGTTGTCCGAATACGCGCCGCGCTACGTCACCATGAAAATCAACCCCGAGCGTATCCGCGACGTGATCGGCAAGGGCGGCGCCACCATCCGCTCCATCACCGAGGAGACCGGGACCGAAATCGACATCACTGACGATGGCACCATCAAAATAGCGTCTGTGGACAAGGCCGCGGCCATGGAGGCGCGCCGCCGCATTGAAGAGATTACCGCCGATGTGGAAGTGGGCAAGGTCTATGAGGGCAAAGTGAGCAAGATCATGGATTTCGGCGCCTTTGTTACTATTTTGCCGGGCAAGGACGGCTTGGTTCATATTTCCCAGATTTCCGAGGAACGGGTGCAGAGTGTGTCCGACAAGCTCAGGGAGGGAGATATTGTCAAAGTCAAAGTCCTGGAAATCGACAAGCAGGGCCGGGTGCGGCTGAGTATCAAGGCAGTGGATCAATAGACGGCGGCACGTATCGCCGCAGTCAAGGGGGGCCGGGGGCCCCTTTTTTTGTTCCTGCGCCACCGTGTGGGCAAAGGTCCGCGAGCCCTTGAAATTGTCGCTGCGGTCCCAAATTTAAAGTCACAAATAGGGGATCTGTAAATCCCCCGGCTTTAGCCGGCATATGAGCTGTTGCGAAGCAACACCGGTTCGCAGTTATATGCCGATTCACGCGGATTGCGCATTGGTTGCAGTTCGTGGTTTTTTTCAGTCGGCCGAATGGCCGACCAATCCGGCTTCCAGCCGTAACCCGAAACCACCGGCTTTAGCCGGTGGAGTATTCATAGGGCAGCAGAGCAATTCAGGAGGCAACACACCATGGCTTATTCATCTTATGACCCCTTTTCGTTGATGGAGCAGTTGCAACAGGAAGTCAACCGCCTGTTTGACGCGCGCCAGCCGGAGGCCCGGGCCCAGGGCGTTGCGGTCACCAGTGACTGGGTGCCCCTGGTGGACATTCGTGAAAAGGATGAAGCCTTTGTCATCAGCGCGGACATTCCCGGCGTCGATCCGTCCCAGGTGGAGATCACCATGGAAAACGGTGTTCTTGCAATTCGCGGCAACCGGGAGGAATCAGGGAACGGCTTCAAACGGCGGGAACGCCCCATGGGCAGTTTCTATCGCCGCTTTGTCTTGCCGGATACCGCGGATGCCGAGGGTGTTACGGCCCAAGGGAAAAACGGTGTATTGGAAATCAACATCCCCAAGCGGCGTCAGGCACAGGCCCGGCGCATTAAGGTGGAGAGCTGATCCGATTTTGTCCGGGAGGTGATCGTATGGCGAATCTGCAACCTGTCAGGGAAGGTCTCGAACGGGCATGGTCTTCGTTGTCGGATGCCTGGCATCAGTTGCGGCAGCGGGCGGCGCAGGCGTTGACGCGTTTTACTCACAAGCAGGCCGAAGGCGGGCTGGAGTCGGCGGAGCAACAAGTGTTACGTTACGCCTCGCCGTGGGCGGTGCTGGCGGCGGATGTGAGTGCGACGGACCAGGATGTCATTGTCAAGCTGGAAGTGCCGGGCATGGAGCCGGAGGATTTCGATATCCAGGTGGTGGACGGTCTGCTGGTGGTCAGCGGTGAGAAACATTTTTCCCGAGAGCGGCGCAATGATCAGTTCTACACCATGGAGCGGGCGTACGGCCGGTTCCAGCGGGCAGTGCCCCTGCCGGTTGAAGTGGACGACAGCCAGGCCCGGGCCCGCTACCGTCGGGGCGTGCTCACCGTGACATTACCCAAGAGCGCGCGGGCACGCAGTCGGCGTGTTGAGGTCCGCGTTGATTGATCAAGATCAAGACAGCACCGTCCCGCGCTCCTGCCCCAAGGGGGGCAGGGGCGCGCGGCCTCTCTTAATAGCAAGACAGAGGCCCTCTGCCCGCCTGAGTATGTCATTCCCTGCCCTGAAGTTGGGCCAGTATGCCCTCGTTTTCCAGGGTGGAGGTGTCTTGGGTGATTTCCTCACCACGGGCGATGGCGCGCAGCAAGCGGCGCATGATTTTCCCTGAGCGGGTTTTGGGGAGGTTGTCCGCATAGCGGATGTCATCGGGCCGGGCGATGGGGCCGATCTCTTCGGCCACCCATTGGCGCAGTTCCTGGGTGAGCGCTTCATCCACCCCGCCGGCCGGACGCTGGCCTTTCAGGACCACAAAGGCGGCGATGGCTTCACCCTTGATTTCGTCAGGATGGCCCACCACGGCGGCCTCGGCCACCCGCGGGTGGGCCACCAGGGCCGATTCGATTTCCATCGTTCCCAGGCGGTGGCCGGAGACGTTGAGTACATCGTCAATGCGCCCCATGATCCAGAAATAACCGTCCCTGTCCTTGCGGGCGCTGTCGCCGGCCAAGTAGTATTTGCCGCCGAACTTGCCCCAATATGTTTTCCGGTAGCGCGCGTCGTCTCCCCACACGGTGCGCAGCATGGAGGGCCAGGGCTTTTTGATTACCAGATAGCCACCGCGGTCGGGTTCGGTGACGCTGTTGCCGGCCTCGTCCACCACGTCGGCCTCGATACCGGGCAGGGGCAGGGTGCAGGAGCCCGGCTTGGTGGGCATTGCCCCCGGTATGGGCGCAATCATGTGGGCGCCGGTTTCGGTCTGCCACCAGGTGTCCACAATGGGGCAGCGTTGTTTGCCGATCACCCGGTGGTACCACATCCATGCTTCCGGATTGATGGGTTCACCCACCGTGCCGAGCAGGCGCAGGCTGGACAGATCATAGCGGCCGGGCACATCGTCACCGGATTTCATCAGGGCCCGGATGGCGGTGGGCGCGGTGTAGAAGATGGTGACCTTGTGATCCTGGCAGATCTTCCAGAAGCGGCCGGCGTCGGGCACTGTGGGGGCGCCTTCGTACATCAGCATGGTGGCGCCGCAGGCGAGGGGGCCGTAGGTGACATAGCTGTGGCCGGTGATCCAGCCTACATCGGCGGTGCACCAAAAGAGATCGTTGTCGCGAATGTCGAACACCCACTTCATGGTAGTGATGGTGCACAGCAGGTAGCCGGCGCTGGCATGCTGGATGCCTTTGGGTTTGCCGGTGGAGCCGGAGGTGTAGAGCAGGAACAGAGGGTGCTCGGCGTTGACCCATTCCGGCTCACAATCGCTGCTCGCGCCCGCCATGACCTCGTCCCACCAGATGTCGCGGCCTTTTTCCATTGCAATGTCCTGGCCGCTGCGTTTTAGGACGATGACTTTTTCGATGCTGGCGCAGCCTTTGGCCAGGGCAGTGTCGGCGGCGCGTTTCAGCTCGACAATCTTGCCGCCCCGGTGGCCGCCGTCGGCGGTGATGAGAAAACGGGCTCCCGCGTCTTCGATGCGGTCTTTGAGGGACTCGGCCGAGAAACCGCCGAACACCACTGAATGAATGGCGCCGATGCGGGCGCAGGCCTGCATGGCGATCACCGCTTCCGGTACCATGGGCATGTAGATGACGACGCGGTCGCCGGCCTGGGCGCCCTGGGTTTTCAAGGCGTTGGCGAAGCGGCACACCTCGGCGTGCAGTTCACCATAGCTGAGGCGGCGTACATCGCCCTGTTCGCCTTCGAAGACGATGGCCGTTTTGTTGGCCTTGTGTTCCAGATGCCGGTCCAGGCAGTTGTAGGACACGTTTAATATCCCGTCGGAAAACCAGCGATAGTGGGGGGCATTTTCTTCATCCAGGATTTTGGTGAAGGGGGTGTGCCAGCGGAGTTCCTGGCGGGCGAGTTTCGCCCAAAATCCGGGATTGTCACCATCGGCGCGGCGCCGCATGAGCTGCATGTCCGCCGGCTTGATCCGGGCCTGTTCGGCAAACGAGGGGGGGGGTGCAAACTGGCGTTTTTCCTGCAATATCGATTCTATTTTTTCCTGTTCCATGTGTCCTCCCGGGTGGTTCTCCCATGCTGCGTCATGGTAGCAAGACACGCTGCCTGGTGCATCACCCGGACAGGGCGGGCGCGCTTTGAGGCATGGATCACAACGCGGAAAAATACTTGCCCTCACGGTTAAGCGGCACGGAGGCCTGTCCGATACCGAGGATGGTTGGCGGGGTGCTGCGTGGCAGCAGCCCCGCCTGGAGGAGAGCGGGTTTCAACAGCGGGTGACAACACGATGACCACAAGCATTTCGCGACTGGTGATTGAGAGCGTGGTGGAAGACGGCAGGCGGTTCCGCCCCAGTGACTGGATCGAGCGCCTGTCGGCCACCTGGGCCCAGTTCGGGCCGGACCACCGTTTGCACTATGCGCGTACGGTGCGGCCGCAAGTGCTCAATGGGGAGAAGTGCCTGGTGGTGGATCGCTCTCTGGAGCGGGACGACCCGGTGGCCTTTGATCATATACTGGCCTTCGCACGTTCCAACGGCTTGCGGATGCGTGACGAATAAAAAACGCCAGATCCCGGGTCAGTCCTGAGAGGCCGACCCTGTTCAAGCCGGTTCAGTCGCGCAGCTGCTTCTCGCGGATTTCGTCCAGGGTCTTGCAGTCTATGCAGAGCGTGGCGGTGGGGCGGGCTTCCAGGCGGCGGATGCCGATTTCGACGCCGCAGCTGTCGCAGTAACCGTAGTCGTCGTTGTCGATGCGGATCAGGGTCTGCTCGATCTTCTTGATCAGTTTGCGTTCCCGGTCGCGGGCGCGCAGTTCCAGGGTGAAATCCGATTCCTGGCTGGCGCGGTCATTGGGGTCGGGGAAATTGGCCGCCTCGTCCTGCATGTAATGCATGGTGCGGTCCACCTCTTCCATGAGTTCTTTTTTCCAGGCATTCAGAAGGGCGCGGAAATGGTCCTTCTGCCGGTCATTCATATAGGCTTCGCCCTTTTTCGGTTTATAGGGCGTGAAGTCCTTAAAGCCTTGAAGCGCCGTTGCTTTTTTCTTCTTCTGAGCGCCGCTGGATGTTTTGGCTGCGGGCATTACTTAAGTCTCCTGCAAAGCGAAGCTGACCTCTATACCAAATCGGGAATCGGTAAGCAAGAACCGGCTCTTTCGTGCGCTGTTGGCCAAGGCGACCCCCGGCGGGGCGCTATGGTAGCATGGCGCCTCCAAATTCCTAACATTCGGATCCATGACGCGAAAACTTGAGGCTTTGATTTTTGACGTGGATGGCACCCTGGCGGAAACCGAACGCCTGGGTCACCTGCCGGCTTTTAACCGCGCCTTCGCTGAGGCGGGTCTGGAATGGCGCTGGAGCGAGGCCCTCTACGGCGAGCTGTTGAAAGTGGGCGGTGGCAAGGAACGCATCACCCGCTACCTGCGTGATCACGGGGCCGTGCTCCCCCCCGCCATGGGGGAGGTGGCGGATGTGATACCGCGTCTGCACCAGGCGAAGAACCGCCACTACGCCGCGGCCATGGCCCGGGGTGAGCTGCCGCCGCGCCCGGGTGTGGTGCGCCTGATGAAGGAAGCGCAGGCGGGGGGGCTGCGGCTGGCCATTGCCACCACGACGTCACCGGAAAACGTTGATGCCTTGTTGACGCATTCCTTCGGCCCCGACGTCGCGGCGTGGTTCGACGTGGTCGGCGCCGGCGACGTTGTGCCGCACAAAAAACCCGCGCCGGACATTTATCACTATGTGCTGGATGAACTGGGGCTGTGTGCCCAGGCATGTCTGGCCCTGGAAGACACCGCCAACGGCGTGCAATCCGCCGTCGGCGCCGGTATTCCCACTGTGGTGACGGTGAGTGACTACAGCCGGGGCGAGGACTTCAGCGGTGCGGTGCTGGTGGTGGATCAGCTGGGGGAGCCGGACCGGCCCATGACCGTGCTGGGGGGGGATGCCTGCGGTCATCGCTGGGTGGATCTGGCCTTGCTGCGCAAACTGCATGCCAGGGCCGTGGGTGGGCAGCAGGTGTTGCATGGCGCTTGAACCCCGCCCCCTGGCCCGGCGCGCGGCGGCGATTCAGCCCTTTTACGTGATGGAACTCCTGGCCCGGGCCCGGGCCCTGGAAGCGGCGGGGCGCGACATCGTCCACATGGAAGTGGGCGAGCCGGATTTTCCCACCCCCGCGCCCATCGTTGAGGCCGGGGTACGTGCCCTGCGCGGCGGCCTGACCCGTTACACTCCCGCCACCGGGCTGCCAGCCCTGCGCGAGGCCATCAGCGCGTTCTATCAGCAGCGTTATGATTTGAGCATCGCGCCGGCGCGCATTGTTGTTACGCCTGGTGCCTCGGGGGCTCTGCAACTGGCGGTGGCCGCGCTGGTGGAAGCGGGCGCGCAGGTGCTCATGGCCGACCCCGGCTATCCCTGCAACCGCCATTTGGTGCGCCTGGTGGAAGGGGAGGTGGAGAGTTTGCCGGTGCGCGCGGAAGACGGCTTTCAACCCACCGTGGCGGCCGTGCAGTCCGCCTGGTCGGCGCGCAGTGCCGCCTTGCTGCTGGCCTCGCCTGCCAACCCCACGGGCACCTTGATGCCGGCCGAACGGTTGCGGACGATTGTTGATGTTGTGCACCGCGCCGGGGGCCGGGTGGTGGTGGATGAGGTTTACCACGCGCTGGTGTACGGTATCGCGCCGTCCAGCGCCCTGGCCGTGTCCGATGAACTGTTCGTGGTAAACAGCTTTTCCAAATATTTCGGCATGACCGGCTGGCGCCTGGGCTGGCTGGTGGCCCCGCCCGCTTACATCCCCTGCCTGGAGCGTCTGGCGCAAAACTTATTCTTGGCCGCCCCGACACCGGCGCAGCACGCCGCCCTGGCGGCGTTCGAGCCGGACACCCTGGCGATACTGGAACAGCGCCGGCGTGTCTTCCAACAACGGCGGG